>CAZNOK010000058.1:11556-24179 GCA_964574605.1 uncultured Verrucomicrobiota bacterium | reverse complement strand
CACATCCTTCAAGACCCCACATTCCAACCCACATGAAAAGACAGTTGCTACAAAAGCCGCGCCCACAACGTCTTCAAGTATGACGACTCACGGAAATCCCACGGCACCGTCGCAAACTCCAGTTCCCTGACCTCCCGTCCACACCGGCGTACCGTCGCCTCGAAATCTTCCGGCGAAATTGTCCGCTGATTTGTCGAGCAGAACAACGTCCCGCCGGGCGCGACCAACACCGCCGCCTGCGCCGCCAGCGCGCCGTAATCGCGTTCTGCTTGGAACCGTCGGCCGGTTTTCGTCGTCGAAAACGTCGGCGGATCGAGAATCACCATGTCCCACTGCCGGCTGCGTTTGGCGAACCGCTTGAACCACTCGAACACATCGCCTGACAAAAACTCGTGACCTTCCACCGGCAAATTGTTTGCCCGGAAATTTTCTTTTCCCCAGTCGAGATAGTTTCGCGACAAATCCACACTCGTCGTCGCTGCGCCGACTTTCGCCGCCACCACCGAGAACGCGCAGGTGTAGGCGAAAGTGTTGAGCACCGACTTACCGCGCAGGTTCATTTGCAGCAGTCGCCACCGGTTCTCGCGCTGGTCCATGAACAGGCCCGTGGAAAGCCCCTCGCCAAAACCGACCAGAAACGTCAGGCCGTTCTCGCGCACCGCGAACCGCGTCTTCGCCTCGCCGCGAACGCAGCGCGTCGTTGTCCGTTTCTGTTTCGTGCAAACCTGCTCGTAAATGGGCGAGCCAAGCCGGTCATAGAGCGCAGCGTCCACTGATTCCGTCTGCCATTGCACGAGTAACCGTCCATCGTACGAATCCACGATCACGTCCGGAAACCCGTCCGCCGCGCCACTCAGCAAACGGAACGCGTTCGTCTCCTCGCCGAAAATCAACTCGCGGAACTCGCGCGCCGCCGTCAATGCGTCGTCATTCTCGAATGCCGCCGGGACGCTTGCCTCGATTGTCATTGGCTCACCCAAGTGCGCGAATGTGATCCGGCGCGCGTGCAACATCAGGCGCGACGCCGGGTCGCCGCCGTATTGGGTGTCGCCGAGGATCGGGAAACCGTTGTCGGCGGCGTGTCGGCGGATTTGGTGCGTCTTGCCAGTGAGCGGACGGGCGCGAACCAGAAACCGGCTGCCGTGCGGCCCGACGAACTCGAACTCTGTCTCCGCGTCCGCCGAGCGCGCAGTAAACTTTTGCCGGCTCGGCCGACGCGATGTCAGGAGCAGATATTCTTTTCGGACTTGGCGCGACTCGAATTGCTTGCTCAACGACTGGTTCGCTGCGCGTGTCCGTCCAAAGACGAGGACGCCGGAGGTTTCCTTGTCGAGCCGGTGCAAGACCGAGAGCGCGCCGTGCCGGCGGCTGAGCCATTCGTGGATGCCGTCGGGCGCAAACCGGTCGGGCTTGTGGGTGTTGATGCCCGACGGTTTGTTGACCGCCAACAGATGTTCGTCGCGAAAGAGAATCACTAGGCCGTCACCGCCAACTGCAATGTTCCGGTTTTGTTCCGGCGGGATTGAGCGACGCGCTCGCGGACGTGGCAGAGGATTTCCTCGGCGAGCCGCCGGCAACTGGCGCTCCAGTATTGCGCGCCGCGCAACCGCATCACGCACGAACGCAAGCCGCGCACCTGCACCGAAGCCAGTTCGTTGTCGCCGGCAACCTCCAACGCCGCGTCGAGTCGCCGGAAAAATTCCAGTTCCGAGACTGTGTCGGACATCTGATCGAGACGCACCTCGGCGCGCCGTCGCCGTTGGGCGTACGCCTTGGCGATGTCCGCGTAGCCGAGCGAGGCGAGCACGCCTTTGATGAGGTCCGCCAGCGCCGCCGCCGGCACGGTCTGCCGCTCGCAATGGCTGACGATGAATTCGTGCAACGCCAGCGCGACTGATTCCGCCAGCCACCAGTCGCCGTGGCCGACTTGCGTGGCGGCGCGCATCACGGAGGTGGTCAGGCGCGCCGCGTCAAACGGCGACGCGCGACCGTCGTCGGCTTGCACCCAGGCGATGTTGTCGCAGCGCTGGATCATCGTTTCTTCTTTCGTTTGGCGCGCGATTTGCGACGGAGCTGGCGGCGGCTGAGCTGTTTGATTTCTTGAATGAACTGGTCGGCGTCACAGAACTGGCGGTACACCGATGCGAACCGCACATACGCCACCTCGTCCAGTTCGCGCAGATGCCGCATCACCCGCTCGCCGATGACCGAGGAGGGCACTTCGCGCGCAAACTCGTTCTGCAAATCCGTCGTGATGCGGTCCACCAGCGCTTCGATCTGGTGGGTGGTGACCGGGCGTTTCTCGCAGGATTTCTCGATGCCCATCAACAGTTTGTGGCGCTCGAAGTCCTCGTAGTGGCCATTGCGTTTCTTGACCCGTAACGGTTCGCGATAGACTTCCTCGTAGGTGGTGAATCGCGTCCTGCAGCGCAGGCATTCCCGTCGCCGACGGATGGAACCACCATCCCGGCTTTCGCGGGAATCAATCACTTTGTCGTCCTGCGCGGCGCAACTCGGGCATCGCATATCGGTCTGGAACGGCCTCCTTGCCGTTCTTGCTACCACGACCGCGACGCGGAATCAAGCGCAGATCAAATCAACAACTCGCCAATCTGCACGGCGTTCAGGGCCGCGCCTTTGAGGAGCTGGTCGCCGCTGACGAACAGTTCGATGCCACGGCCATCGGTGCGCGACACGTCCTGACGGATGCGTCCGACGAGACAGTCGTACATGCCGCTGGCGTCAATCGGCATCGGATATTTCTTGTTGGCGGGATCGTCAACGACTTGGACGCCGGGGGATTTCTTGAGAATCTCGCGGGCTTGCTGCGGCGTCATCGGACGCTCGAACTCCATGTTGACGGCCTCGCTGTGGGCGCGATAAACAGGCACGCGCACGCAGGTGGCGCTGATCATCAGCGTCGGGTGATGCATGATCTTGCGGGATTCGTTGACGAACTTCATTTCTTCCTTCGTGTAGCCGTTCTCGAGGAACACATCCACGTGCGGGAAGAGGTTGAAGGCGATGCGCTGCGGGAGCGCCGAGGCTTTGACTTCCTTTTCGCCGCGCAAAATCTTGGCGGTCTGCTCTTCCAACTCGGCCATCGCCTTGGCGCCGGCACCGCTCGCGGCCTGGTAGGTCGAGACGACGATGCGCTTCACGGGGTTGACCTTGTGGAGCGGATAGACAGCCACGAGCATGATCGCGGTCGAGCAGTTCGGGTTGGCAATGATGCCTTTGTGCAGCTTGGCGTCACCGGGATTGACTTCGGGAACCACGAGCGGCACATCCGCTTCCATGCGGAACGCGGAGGAGTTGTCAATGACCACCGCGCCGGTGCTGACGGCGGCGGGGGCGAACTCCTTCGAGCGCGCCGCCCCGGCGCTGAACAGCGCGAAATCTATGCCACCGAACACGTGAGGTGTCAGCAGTTCGACGGGGATGTCTTCGCCGCGGAACTTCAGTTTCTTGCCGACGCTGCGCTCGCTGGCATAGAGACGCAGTTTCTTGACGGGAAAATTGCGTTTCTCCAACGTCTCGATCATTTCAATCCCGACGGCGCCGGTGGCGCCGACAACGGCTACTGTGTACGATTTGCTCATAAGGGCGCAGAAAATAGCGTTGGAATGCGGTGTCGTCAACCACGGAAAATCGAAAACGAAACGGATTGCTTTTCCTAACTGTGACAGGCATAACCCCTTGCAGGAGGCAAGAATCCATGAGCCCTGATCGAGACTTCGACGCCCGCATGATGCAATACAGCGAGGAAGCGCTCAAGGAGCGGGAACAGGAATTTCTTCGTCGGAAACAGTTGGCTCTGTGGAGCAAAATCAGAAGTGTAATTTTGGGCATTTTGTTCATCAGCGGCTGTGTACTCGGTGGCCTCTATCACGCCACGATACGCGACGCGGTGGCGAAACTGTTCGAAAGTGCGCCGACCGAGGACTCCGCGAATGGCAAAGTCAAACTGCGGGAAGTAATGGAGAAGACGAAGGAGCACGCTGCGACCGTGGACAGCATCATGGACGGCAAGGAACCGCCCAAGTCACCATAGACAGAATCTCATCCTCGAAGTTTCGCAGAAATCAGTGGTACCAACTCAGTAATCTTGACCCGGTCTTGTTTCATCGTGTCGCGGTCGCGGAGCGTGACGGTGTCGGCCAACTCAGGGCCTTTCTCGCCGAGCGTGTCGAAGTCAACGGTGACGCACCATGGGGTGCCTTGTTCGTCCTGATAACGGTAGCGTTTGCCGATGTTGCCGCGGTCGTCCCACTCGGTGGTGAAGTGCGGCTGCAACAACTCGAAGACTTGACGAGCCTTTTCGACGAGCGGCGGCTTGTTCCGTAGCAGCGGGAAGACAGCCACTTTGACGGGCGCGATGCGCGGGGCAAACTTCATGACGATGCGAACATCGCCGGGAGCGACTTCTTCCTCGGTGTAGGCGGCGCAAATCAACGCGAGACAGATGCGGTCCACGCCAGCGCTGGGTTCAACGACGTGCGGAATGTATTTCTCTTTGGCCTCGTCGTCGAAATACTCCATGCTTTTGCCGGAGAATTTTTGGTGCTGGCTGAGATCGAAGTCGCCACGGGCGGCGATGCCTTCGAGTTCCTGAACGCCAAACGGGAATGCGAACATCACGTCTACGCAGGCGCTGGCGTAGTGGGCGAGTTCTTCCTTCTTGTATTCGTAGATGCTGAGCTTCTCTTTCGGGAGACCGATGGTCTCGTACCATTTCAGGCGCTCTTCGACCCAGCGTTTGTGCCATTCGGCGTCGGTGCCGGGTTTGACGAAGAACTCCAACTCCATCTGCTCGAACTCGCGGCTGCGGAAGGTGAAGTTGCGCGGGTTGATCTCGTTGCGGAACGCTTTGCCGATCTGGGCAATGCCGAACGGAAGTTTCTGACGGGACACGCTGAGGACGTTTTGGAATTGGGCGAAGATGATCTGCGCAGTTTCGGGGCGGAGATAAACCTTGTTGTTGTCGTCCTTGATGGGGCCGGCGTGGGACTCGAACATGAGATTGAACTGCCGGGCTTCGGTGTAGTCGTGCGGGCCGCCTTCGGGGCACTTCGTTTCGGGTAACTGGTCGGCGCGCCAGCGGCCTTTGCATTTTTTGCAGTCCACCATCGGGTCGCTGAAGCTGGTGACATGGCCGCTGGCTTCCCAGACGCGCGGGTGGGTGATGATGGTGCCGTCAATGCCGACGACGTCGGTGCGGCGGCGGACGACGTCGTTCCACCAAGCGTCGCGGACGTTGCGTTTGAGTTCGGCGCCGGCGGGGCCGTAGTCCCAGAAGCCGTTGATGCCGCCGTAGATTTCGGAGGATTGGAAGATGAAGCCGCGTCGTTTGCAGAGCGCGACGATCTTGTCCATGAAAGGGGTTTCTTTTTTCTCGGCCATAGCGGGCGGACTATGGCGAAACGGCAGGTGCAAGTCAAGGCGGGGCGATGCGCGGCGGTTGCAAAAGGCGGGGTGGCGCAGTATAAGGAGCGTGGCCATGGCTGATCATATCTTCTCGAGTTTGCGCGTGCGTCTGGCCGCTGTGGTGTTGCTGTCGTTGTTGCCGGTGCTGTCGTTGACGGTGTACACGGGGTTGCGTCAGTACCGGTTGGATGGCGAGGCGGCCGAGGAACGCGCTGTGCATACGGCCCGCCATGTGAATTTCCAGCAGCGGGAGATGTTGGAACGCACACAGGAACTGCTGCTGGCCATGACGAAATCGCCGTTCGTGTACAACCTCGACGCGAACCACTGCGGTGTTTTCGTGGCCGAGGTGCAACGCTTGGGGACTCCGTACATGAACCTCGGCGTCGCCGACGCCCAAGGCCGCATCATTGCGAGCACGGTGACGGGCCTGGTTTCGGTCGCCCGTGAGCCTTGGTTTCAACGCACGTTGCAGGCGCGGCGTTTTACAGCTATCGGCTACGAGATGAACGCGTTGGTGGGAGGCGCGACATTGACGTCGGGCTATCCGTTGCTGGACGAACGGCAAAAAGTGCGCGCGGTGGTGTTTGCGGTGCTGGATTTGAAGTGGGTGACACGGTGGGCGGCGATGACGGAGTTGCCCCAAGGGACAAGCGTGATGGTGTTGGACCGCAATGGCAGAACGCTCCGTGCACCGGAAGCGAAAGAGGCGCATGGGGCGCTGGTGGAGGATGTGTTGCAACACGATGTGGCGGAACGTGTGACCACCGGCGCGGTGCGGGGCGCGAGGTGGTTGTACGGGGTCTCGCCTTTGTTCACAGGCCAAAAGAGACCGTTTGCGTTTGTCGTGGTGGCCGTCCCGTTGGCATCGGCTTTGGAGCGGGCATACCAGAACTTGGTTCACGATGTGGTGCTGTGGGTGGTGACGGCGATGTTGATGTTGGCGGCGTTGGAGGCGGTGGGGCATCGGTTGTTTGTCCGTCCGATCCGAGTGCTGATTGCGACGACCAAACGCTTGGCTCGCGGCGACCTGACCACACGCGTCGGCTCCACGGGCGGTGGATACGAACTGGAACAACTGGGACGTTCGTTTGACGAAATGGCGGAAGCGCTGGCCAGCCAGTCCACCCAACTGGAGCAATCCGAGGAACGATTCCGCCAGTTCGTCGAGACTTCGCCGTTGGGAACGCATTTCTGGCGGCTCCAACCGGACGGCTGCCTGGTGTTCACGGGGGCCAACCGCGCCGCCGACGAGATGCTCGGCATCGAACACACCCCTCTGGCGGGCAAGACGATTTCTGAGGCGTTTCCTTGGTTGCTGGGCACGGAGGTGCCCAATCGCTACCGCGAAGTCTGCGTGCTGGGCGTGCCGTGGCACACCGAGGAAACCCGTTACGCGGACGGCAACGTGGTGGGTATCTATGAAGTCTTCGCCTTCCGTACCGTGCCTGGCAGCATGGCCGTGATGTTCCGCGACGTCACCGAGCGGCGCAAAGCCGTCGAAGCCTTGCGCGCGAGCGAACAACGGTTCCGCCAACTCTTCGAGAACTCTCCCGATGCCATCTTCGTGGAGAGCTTTGACGGCGTCATCCTCGACGTCAACCACGCCGCCTGTCACTTGCATCGCCTGCCGCGCGAGAGGCTCATCGGCCGGCACGTCACCGAACTGGTGCCACCGGAGGTTCGCGAACAAGTGGCGCGCGATTTCTCGAAAGTCGTCAGCGGCGAATGGACGCACTTCGAAGGCCAGAGCTACACCGCCTCCGAGAGTGTCATCCCTGTCGAAATCAGCGCCGCCCGCATCAACTACGCCGGCCAACCGGCTCTCCTGCTCCACGTTCGCGACGTCAGCACCCGCAAACGCGCCGAACTGTCCATCCTCGAAAGCGAGACCCGTTTCCGTCATCTTTCCGAAGCCGCCTTTGAGGCCATTGTTCTCACCGATGCCGGGCGCATTCTCGACGCCAACAGCCGCTTCGTCGAAATGCTCGGCTACCATCTCACCGAGTTGATTGGCAAACAGCTTTCCGATCTCATCGCGCCCGAATCGCTCGATACGGCGACTGAATACGAGCGCTCCGGATCCAGAAAGCCCGTCGAGTTTCTCATCCGCCGCAAAACCGGCGCCACGGTGACCGTCCAAGTCCACTCGCGCATTGTTCCCTACAAAGGCCATCGCGTTCTTGTCATGGCCATGCGCGACACGACCGAAGAGAAACGCGCTCAGGAAACGATGCAACGCCTCGCCACCGCCGTCGAACAGACCGTCGAGGCCATCGTCATCACTGATCCCCAAGGCAAGATCCTCTACGTCAATCGTTCCTTCGAAACCATCACTGGCTACACCATCACCGAGGCCATCGGCCAGAACCCGCGCATCCTCAAAAGTGGCAAACACGACGCCACCTTCTACCGCGACCTCTGGGACACCATCAGCCGCGGCAACGTCTGGCGCGGCTTCTTCTTCAACCGCAAAAAAGACGGCACCATCTATCAGGAAGAAGCCACCATCAGCCCCATCAAGGACGCCCAAGGCCGCATCACCAGCTACGTCGCCGTCAAACGCGACGTCACCCACGAAGTCGCCCTCCAACTCCAGTTCCTCCAAGCGCAGAAGATGGAAGCCGTCGGGCGCCTCGCCGGCGGCGTGGCCCACGACTTCAACAACCGGCTCACCGCCATCACCGGCTACGGCGAACTCTGCATCCGCCGCCTGCCCGAGGGCGACCCGTTGCGCCGTCACATGGAGGAAATCCTCAAGGCCGCCGACCGCGCCACCACGCTCACGCGCCAACTCCTCGCCTTCAGCCGCAAGCAAGTCCTTGAAACCATTCTTCTCGACCTCAACGAACTGCTCACCAACATCCATGACATGCTCCATCGCGTCATCGGCGAGGATGTCAACCTGGTCATCCTCCTCGAACCGGCCCCGCTCTGGCCCATCAAAGCCGATCCCGGCCAGATCGAGCAAGTCCTCCTCAACCTCGCCGTCAACGCCCGCGACGCCATGCCGCTCGGCGGCCAACTCACCATCCGCACCGCCAATCGCACCGTGGACGAGACCTTCGCCCGCCAACACGTCGGCATGACCCCGGGCGACTACGTCCAGCTTTCCGTGGCGGACACCGGCAGCGGCATGACCGACGAAGTCAAGTCGCACCTCTTCGAGCCGTTCTTCACCACCAAGGAAGGCGGCAAAGGCACCGGCTTGGGATTGGCCACCTCCTACGGCATCATCAAACAAAGCAACGGCCAGATCATCGTCGCCAGCAAACCCGACGCCGGCACCACCTTCGACATCTACCTGCCGCGGGCCGGCGGCGAACTGAAAGCGGCCAACCACGCCGTCGTTGCCGAAGAACCGCCCCACAGCCGGGGCGACGAAACCATTCTGCTCGTTGAAGACGAAGAAGCCGTTCGCGAGCTTGCCCAGCTCATCCTGCGCGAACTCGGCTACAACGTCCTCAGCGCCGAGGACGGCTCGCATGCCCTTCAAGTCGTTCACGAACACCAAGACCAGCGCATTGACTTGCTGGTGACCGACATTGTCATGCCCAAGATGGGCGGTCGCGAGCTTGCCGAGCGGATGCGTCAGACCGCTCCGAACCTCAAAGTCCTCTTCATCACCGGCTACAGCGCCGAAGCCGAAGGAATCAGTCGGATGCTTTCGCAGATCACGTTTTATCTTCCCAAACCGTTCACCCCGTCCGCCCTCGGCCGCAAAGTCCGCGAAACCCTCAACGCCTGATGGCCGGAACAAGCCGGGCGAAGCGAGACGCCAAGGGTAAGGGCGGCAAACCGGAGCTTCAGCGCCGGTTGCGTGCAAAGCTCTGCACCAACTCCTGCGGTGAACACGTCGCCGTGCCGACCTTGCCGACCACCACGCCGGACGCGTGATTCGCAATCTCGGCGGCCTCGACCGGATTCGCCTTTGCCGCCAACGCCAGCGTCAGCGACGCAATCGCCGTGTCGCCGGCGCCGGACACGTCGAACACTTCCTGCGCGACCGTCGGAATGTGGTGAGGTTTCTTGCCGGCGCGGAACAGGCACATGCCGTGTTCGCCCAGCGTAATGAGCAGGTTCTCCGGTTGCCATTTCTTCAACAGCAGTGCGCCGACGCGCAGCAATGGCACGTCGCGCAACACGTCTTCCGCCGGCTCCGTCGGCGCGGCCCCGGCGGCCACGAACGCTTCCATCCGGTTCGGCGTGATAGCGGTGAGGCGCTTGTAGCACAACAGGTGGCGCGCGTTGGGATCGGCGGCAGTGATTTTGTGCCGGCGTCGGGCGAGTTGATGGAGACGGTCGAGGAGCCGCTGGGAAAGCACGCCCTTGGCGTAATCTTCAAAGATGACGGCATCGGTGTCCGCAAGCGCCTGTTCGTAGTGGCGCACGAACGCTTCCTCCAGCCCCGGCGCCATCGGCCCCGTCTTCTCGCGGTCGAATCGGACAACTTGCTGATGGTGGGCGACGACGCGCGTTTTCATCGTCGTGGGGCGCTGGTCATCGGTGAGCAGACCGTCGGTGTCAATGCCGCCTTCGCTGAGCAACTCGCGCAGCACTTCGCCGGGATGATCGTCCCCGACGATGCCGAGAATGCTGGCGTGGGCGCCGAAGGCGCGGAGGTTGCGGGCAACGTTGGCCGCGCCGCCGGGGAAGTAGGATTCGCGGTTGATTTCGACGACGGGCACGGGCGCCTCGGGTGAGATGCGGCTGACTTTGCCCCAGAGGAACTGGTCGAGCATCACGTCGCCGACGACGAGGACGCGTTGCGAGGAGAAACGTTTCAAGATAGTTTGAAGTCGAGTGGTGTTCATAGGGGGAAATGACGAATGACGAATGACGAATGACGAATCAATGACGAAGGCTCAAATGACAAATGCAGCCTTCGGTCATTCGTCCTTAGACATTCCTTCGTCATTAGGATTTCGTCATTCGTCATTGTAGTGCTTCCAGCACGGCCGCCGCCCACAGCGGCACGAGCAATTCGTGGTGGCCGACGATGTAGTAGCCGTGCCCGCCTTTGTGCGTGGGACGGCGGACAACGTTCTCGGTCGGACGATAGTGGCGGTTCATGTCGAACGTGGCCGTGGTGAAATGGTCAATCGTGTGGCCGAGGTTCCGGGCAATGGTCAGCGCCTTGAGAAAAACTTCCGGCATGACGACAGCGCTGCCAATGTTCAGCACGACGCCGCCTTCGAGCTGGGCGATGACGGAGGCAAGTTTCTGGAAGTCGAGGTACGTGGCTTCGCCCAGCACAGCGCCGTCGGCAGTGGGATGTTGGTGGATGATGTCGGTGCCAATGGCAATGTGAACGGTGACGGGAATGTTGGCGGTGACACCGGCGTGAAGGAGGCTGAGTTGTTTGTGCGGGAACGTGCCTTTCACGATCGCTTCGCCGAGCGCCCGCCCGGCGCCGATGCCTTGGGCAACGCCGTCAGCGAACGCGCGGTTCATCAGGCGGCCGGTGTCGTCGTTCATGCCGAAGCTGCCGTCGTCGAGGCCGCGCTGGACGTCTTCGCTGGTGGCGCCGATGAGCGCGAGTTCGAAATCGTGGATGGCGCCGGCGCCATTGACGGCAAGGGCGTTGATGACGCCGCGATGGATGAGGTCGAGCAAAATCGGGTTGAGTCCGCATTTGATGGGATGGGCGCCCATCATCACAAGGACAGGACGCTGGTTGCGCACGGCGTCGGCTGTGGCCTTGACGAGGGAGCGGAAATCTTCCCCGACAAGGATGTGCGGCAACGATTCGATGAACGCAGCGAACGAGCCGCCGGGTTGCCACGGGCGGGCGAGTTCATCGCGGTGGACTTTATTGTCGCGCTCGCGGAGCGGGTAGGTGCGGATGCGGCTGAAGTCGAGCGGGGGAAAGTTCATATCATTTCCGTGAGACGACTCGGAGGCGTTGCACGAGGGCGGGGTCGGCAGTCTTGACCTCGGTGAGTTGGAATCGCGCGCTGCCGATGGCCAGCGGGGAGACGACCACCAGCGGCAGTTTCTGCGCGTCGTCGCTGACCCAGATCCACATCCTGCCTTTGTTGGCGGCAACGACGGTCAGTGTCGGGTTCGGCTCGACGCGAAGGGCCGGCACGTCGCCGAGCGGTTTGGTCCAGATCTCCTTTCGCTCGTCGGGCACGATACGGACAAGCCGGTTGCTGTCGCCGGCGTTGACGGTACAAGTCACCGGTTGATGGAGCCGGAGCGGCTGGGTGCGGGTGTAGTACACGGCGGAGACGATGTCCTGGAGCGATTTATCGAGCGGCAGAGTCGTAACGGCGCCGCCGAGGTGGTTGGTGATGGTGAAGCGTTTGTTGGCGTAGTCGTAGCGGGTGTCGCTGCGCTTGACGTATTTGCCTTCGGTGCGGTCTTGCCGGTAGCGGAGGGAGCGAAACTCCTTCGCATCGAGCCAGCTTTCCATCGTGTTGTCCACGTGAAACAACAGGTCTATCAGGCCGCTGGTCCGCGCCTTGCAGATGAGATGGTAACAGTCCCGCCCGTCCACTGTCTCCATGCCCGCGACCTCCAACGAAGCGTGCCCAGCCACAATCGGCCCCCACGAAATCCGGTAGCTGAGCTTCTCGCCAACCTGAAACGGAAAGCTCTCGCCGCGCACGGCGATGACGAACAGGATGGCAAGGACAGTAACGAGCGTTTTCATTGCGAACAAATGCGAGTATAATCAGATTCATGCGAAAGACAGCAAAAAAGCGCGACGCTCTCGCCTTGGTTGCGTCCGGGGTTGTCGCACTGTTCGCGCTGACGGCGTTCATTCGCGCCGCCGAACCAACCATAATTGATTTCACCGACCCAACGTACGGAGCGAAGATTCGGCAGCTTCGCAAAGACGACGGGCACGAGCATAACTTTTATTACTATCGCGACCCGTGGAACGCCGACGGCAGTTACATGCTCGGCATCCAGTCGGATTTGCAGCAGAAAAACTGGCACGTCGTGCTCTACGACGGCGACGGAAAGTTCATCAAAGACCTCTTCAGCATCACCGCCTACGACTGGCGATTGTGCTGGGACCGGAACGACCCGGACATCCTCTACACGTGGAGAGGCAGCGACCTCTTCCGGTTCCGCGTGAAGGCCGGCAAAGCGGAGACGATGAAATCGTTCGCGCCGCTCGTGTTGTTGCCGAACGGTCCGTCGGTGAACCAGACCGGCGACCGCATCCTCGTCGCCACCTCCGA
>CAZNOK010000058.1:0-11456 GCA_964574605.1 uncultured Verrucomicrobiota bacterium | reverse complement strand
GCGTATTTCTTCATGCCCCGCTATCCGCGCAACGACGGCAAGAGATCACTCGACATCCACGTGGTGAACGCCGACGGCACCGGCGATCGTGTCGTCTTCAGCGCGCCGCGCGAGCAGGTTATGTCCGTGCAGAACCTGCATCTTTCCTGGCCGTCGAAAGTGGGCGACTGGTTCCTCGCCTCATTCTTCCATTTTCCCAATGCCCAACAGCCGACGTACGCGCCGTTGTTCGACGAGATTCTGCAAATCCATCTCGATGGCAAATCCAAATTCCTCGCCCGCACCGGCGCGAGCTACTCGCGCGGCGCTGGGCGCGGCTCATCCACGGACCTGTTCTGGGCGATGCCGCTGGCCGCGCCGAGCGCCGATGGCCAGAGAATCAGTTTCAACACCAATCGCTCCGGCACAATTGACCAATGCATCCTTTACCTCAAGTGATTGCCGCATTCGGCGCCACCTTGGCGGTTTTCGCCGATGAACCGATCGAGATCGGCGCGCGCCCGCAGCTTTTCGTTGACGATTTTCTCGTGGACAACCGGTTCGCCGTCAAGAAGTCGGGAACGGAAATGGTGCTGCGGAAGTTCCACGCGCCGGTCAAACACGGTGATCGCGCGGTGCTCATTGATCCCGACACAGTCCCCTCGCAGCACGCCTTCCGCTTTGACCCGGCGACAACACTTTTCCGCCTTTGGTATCAGGCGCAGTTTGTCGTCGAAGATCGCGAGAACAAAAAGCCCGGCGGCTGGCCGTCCCATCGCCACATCCGCTATGCCGAGTCGAAGGACGGCATTCACTGGACGCTGCCGAACCTCGGCCTCGTCGAGTGTCGCGGCTCGAAGAACAACAACATCTGTTTCATCCGTTCCGGGCAGTTCACCGATCCGCGGTTGCTCCGCACGCACGGTTCCGGGATTTCGAGCATGCATTTCCTCAACGAGACCGACATGCCCGAAGCTGACCGTCGCGGCTACAAATACCTGATGACCTACACCCTGCGCGGCGGCGGCAAGGAAGAGGAGGACCAGACACAGGTGTTCCTCATCGGCAGCCACGACGGAATCCATTGGGACCGCGAGCGCCAAGTGTCCATCCTGACCGGCGCCATCAGCGATGGCTGGTTCGGCATCCTCTACGATCCCGACCGCAAGAAATACGTCAGCTATTGCCGGCCGCGCGACCGCTATGAAGGCGGCCCTTACGAATCGCCGGGCGACGCAGGTTTCCTGCCCGTGGACAGCAAACACAGCATTTATGCCGGCGTGGTGCGACGCATCGGCAGAATGGAACGCGATGCATTGTGGACACGGGAAGAGAACTGGTCGCGCGCGGTTTTTCTGCCGGACGAGGTGGATCAGAAGAACAGCATCACATCGCACATGAGTATGAAAGCGAAGATCTATGGCGGCGTCTATTTCGGCTTTCTCATTCCGTACGTGCCGAAAGAACTGTTGTGGACCGAACTGATACTCAGCCGCGATGGGAAATCGTTCGAGCGGACGCATCAACCGTTTATCGCCAACGGCACGTGGGACAGCAGACAGGCGTGGGTGACGCCGGATTGGGTCGAGGTCGGCGACGAATGGTGGATCACGTACCACGGCGCGAACTCCGGACCGAACAATCCGATTCCGAAAGACACGACGTGGGGCATCGGGCTGGCAAAGATTCGGAAGGAAGGTTTCGTGTCGCTTTCGACGCCCGAAGTCGGCGGCGTCATCATTACCAAGCTGTTGAAATGGCCCGGCGGGGACCTGCTGGTCAACTGCGACGCCTCACGCGGCGAGATGCGCGTGCGGATTTCCGACAAAGGCCGGCACGCCTTCGACGGATTCAACTACGCGGACTGCACGCCGTTCACCGGCAACAGCGTCGCGCACAAGGTCGAGTGGAAAGGCCGGTCGCTCGATGCGTTGAAGGGAAAGGAACTTCGTCTGGAGTTTTATTTCTCGAAGCAGGCCGATCTGTATTCCTTCCGCGCGGCAAAATGAACCCATCCCTCACCCGCCGGCAGTTCGTAGGTCGCGTTGCGCTCGGCGTCGGCGCGATGACGTTGTTGGACCGTGGAACTGCCATCGCACGTTCGTCACCCGAGTTCGACATCATGCTCAACGATGACGGCGGTTTTTCCTTCACCGACTCCGATCCCAAGCGGACGGACGCGGCATTGCGCGCGATGATTCGTTCGCTCGCAGGCACCGCGGTCAAGACGCTGATTTATCAAGTGGCGGCGGGTTCGGACACGATGCTTTATCCAACGAAGGTGGGCAGCGTCTGGGGCTGGCGCAAGGCGGCCGGCGAGAACGTGCCGCCCTGGGACACGAAGATGCCAATTCTTCGCGCCGCTTCCGCCAACGGTTTGGATGCCGGGCGCATTGCGGGCGAACAGGCCAAAGCCATGGGACTGTTTTTCATGCCCGGCTACCGGATGAACGATGCGCATTTTGCGGCCAACCCTTTCGACCACCCCGCGACCGGCCAGTTTTGGATCGAAAATCACAACCGCTTCAAGATCGGCCACGCGCCTTCCGAGCAAACGGCATTCGTCGCGAATCTGTTGGACTACACGCATGCCGAAGTGCGCGCATACCGGCTGGCGCTTCTTTTCGAGATCATTGACCGCTACGCCGACATCATGGACGGCTTGCAACTGGACTTCATGCGGCAGCCGTTTCTCTTTCCCCCCGGCACCGGCGAGGAGCGGCATGGTTTGATGACAGAACTCGTCGCGCAGGTTCGGGCAAAGTTGGACGAAGCAGGACAACGCCAAAGCCGGTTCCTGCCTCTCAGCGTCCGGATTCCGACCACTGTGCGGGCATGCCGATGGGCTGGCTTGGACATCAACGCTTGGCTTCAACGTCGTCTGGTCAACGCGCTGGTGCTTGCGCCCGCGATGACGCTTGCGCATGACATGCCGGTGGATGAATTCGTGGCGCTCGCCAAGCCGGCGGGCGCAAAGGTCTTTGCGGCAGTGTGTCGTAGCACGCCATTCATCTGGCCGTTCACCGCCAAGCCGACAGCGGAGAGCTATCGGCACGGCGCCAGACGGACAGTGACTGCCGCGCAGGTGCGAGGCGCCGCGCTGAATCACCTGTTCATGGGAGCCGACGGATTTGAAATGTACAACTTCAACCTGCCCCCCGTGCCATACACGCTGGATGCCATTGCTGCATTGGCCAAACCGCGAAACGGAGACCGTATTTACGCCATCACCCAAGCGTACTCACCAGACCGCGAGGACATCCTTGGCTACCGCAAACAGATTCCCGTATCGCTTTCGCCTGCTTCACCCGTCGCATTGACCATGATCGTCGGCGAAGATCTTGCCGGTCGCAGCATCGCCCTGCGTCTCGGTCTGCACGGCCTGCGCAAACAGCAACCGGACATCGCCATCGAGGTCAATGGCCGCCGAATTTACGGCGGCCCGCTCCGCAACATCGCCACGCCGGTCTCTGGCCGCGAATCCCGTCCGAGCAAGCACAACCCGCCCCGCGTTGAGACGTATCTGCAAGTCGGTGTGCCCGACGGGAACATCTTCCGCGCGGGCCGCAACAAAGTCGCGTTGCAACTTCAATCGTCGGACGCGCGCGCCACAATTCAAGTCGTCGAAGTGCAACTCGCCGTGTTGAACCAACCATGAACATCGCATTGACATTGCTCGCTTGTTTCGCCGCCGTCTCATCTCCCGCGGCGCCGCGCCCGAACATCCTCCTTCTCTTCCTCGACAACGTCGGCTACGGCGACCTCGGCTGCTACGGCAACCGCGACGTGAAAACGCCGAACATTGACCGGCTCGCGACGGATGGCGTGCGGTGCACGGACTTCTACATCGGCTCGCCAAGCTGTTCGCCCTCGCGCGGCGCGCTCCTCACGGGACGACACCCTGAGCGCAACGGCCTGAACTACCAGTTGAGTCCGACGGAGAACATGGGCGGCGAGGGATTGCCGAAGTCGGAGAAACTTCTTCCTCAGTATCTCAAGCCGCTCGGCTACGCGACCGGCGCGTTCGGCAAATGGAACATCGGCTTCGCGTCCGGCCGACGGCCAACAGAGCGCGGGTTCGACGAGTTCCTCGGCCACATGTCGGGGAACATCCATTACTTCAAACACCTCTACCACGGACAAAACGACATGCGCCGCGGCACCGAGCCGGTGGACATACGCGGGCAGTATTCGACGGATTTGTTTGCCGACGCCGCGATTGATTTCATCCAGCGACACAAGCAGCAGCCGTGGTTTGTCTATCTGCCGTTCAACGCCGTCCACTACGTCGGCCCGCAGAACGTCGAGCCGGGCGAGCCGGTGGAATGGCAGGTTCCCGCCAAGTATCTCGCCCTCTACGGTTGTCCGCCCGACGAGACGGATCAGCGGAAACGTTTTCGCGCCGTGCTCACCGCGCTCGACGACGCGATTGGCCGCGTCCTGAAAACGGTGGACGAGCACACGTTGGTAATCTGCATCTCGGATAACGGCGCGTTCATGCTCAAAGATCGCGGACTGGAAGTGCAGTCGAACAAGCCGTTGCGCGACGGCGGTGTGACGACCTACGAAGGCGGCATTCGTGTATCCGCTATCGTTCGCTGGCCGGGCCGGCTCAAGCCGGGCACGATTTGTCGCGCGATGTTGTCGAGCTTGGATGTGTTGCCGCTCATCGTCGCCGCAGCCGGCGGTGAACTGCCAACAGACCGTGTGATTGACGGGCGCGATCCGATCAAGACGCTTGCTGGCGAAGCGCCCTCGCCGCACGCGGCGTTGCACTGGGTTTGGAAGCAAGGGAAGAAACAACAATGGCAGGCCATGCGCGAAGGAAACTACAAACTCGTTCGCCGCGCCGACAACGAACCGTGGGAACTGTACGACCTGAGCGTGGACGTGGGCGAGTCGCAGGATTTGGCCAAGCAAAAACCGGAGATGGTCACCGCGCTTGCGGAAAAGTTCCAGCGATGGCAAACCGGTTTATTTCGGTAACTGGGCGACGCACTTCTTCATGTAAGCGATGCTCTCGCGGGCCAGCCGCTCCGGAGTCGGCGAGTAATCGAAGATTTCCACCGAGACCCAACCGCGATAGTTGATGTCGCGCAGCGCGGTGAAGATCGGCACGAAATCAGTCTTGCCGAAACCGGGTCCCTGAGAGTTGGCGTCGTTGGCGTGGAAGTGGTGCAGCAACGTGCGGTGCTTGCGAAGGAGGTCAGGGATCGGTGTCGGCTCGGAGGACATTGCCCGGCAATCCAAATGCAACTTGCAGTACGGCGAATCCACCAACCCTGCCAACTCCACGCCCTGTGCCGCTGTCGTCATGAAAGTGGTTCCGCCGGGCGCGAGAGGTTCCAGCGCCATTGTCACCTTGGCCTTTTCCAACGCGGGCATCGCCATGCGCAGCGTGTCAGCGGCGAATTTCATCGCCTCGGCGTGGGTGACACCGGGCAAAAGGTTGCGTTGCTGTGGCGAACCGAGCACCATCAGTTTGCCGCCGAGGTCGGCACAGAACCGGGCGAGGTCGCCAAAATAGTCAGCCGTCTTGCGGCGGACATCGCGTTCAGGCGAAGTCAGGTAAAAGCCTTCAGTCTTGGCCAACAACCAGTGAAGCCCGATGATTTCGAGACGCTTGGACTTCGCCAACTGGCGGATTTCGGCGCGCTGGATCTTGTTGATGTCGCGAACGTTGTTGGCGAAGGTGAACGGCGCGAGTTCCAGCCCCGTGTAACCGCACTCGGCGGCGAATGCAAACGCCTTCTCGTGCGGCCAGTCCTTGAACGTCTCGTTGCAGATGGCGAATTTCCAGCGGTCGCCCTTGGTTGCGGCGAACAATGGTGTCGTGAGCGCCGCACCGATGGCGACTTTCAAAAAGTCTCGTCGTGATTGTGTCATCATAATGACGCAGCATACACCAGCCCCACGCCCGGTCAACGCGAGATTTCCCCCACTTATGAGGGCAACTTCGCAAACGTGCATGCAAACCGACTGTCACTAATTGTGTGAATCAACGAAAGTCGAGAGACAGGGAACGATTGCCTTTGCGGATGGCGGTGACGCCGCTGTTCCAAACGCTCTGGACGAACGGACTGTCGAACGCGTTTGGCGGGGCGTAGTTGACCGGCTTGCCATTGATCTGAGGCGGCCGGCTGTGGTCGGTGTAAAAAGTGAACGTGTCGCCTCCGAGACCGCGATAGGTGAGGAGGCCGGGTTTGTGTTGAATCAGCAGCGTTTTGATCTTGGCGCGGAATGCAGCGGTGTTGAGGAAATCGCTCTTGAGGGCAACTTCGAGGATGACCGGTGTGAACGGTTCGGCGCACCGGAGCCACGAGCCTTGGTAGTTATCGGTGGGAGGTTCCCATGTGGACGCTCCCTCAACGACGCGGACGCCAGCGTAGGCGCCCTGCGACTCGACGAAAATCCAGCCGTTTTCCATGACGGGTTTGGTAAGCCCTTCTGTTGAGAACCAGACGCGCATCGGGCTGGCATCCTTGCCGGCTTCTAGTTTCTGGCAGATCAACGTGCCCTGGCTTTGCACGGACCATTGCGCGTTGTACAGCCGGCGGTGGTCTTTCGCCAACACTTGCGGAACGATGCGGGCGTTCGGGTGGCCGGCGAAAATCACGCCGTGCCAGCGATTCTGACTGCTGATTTGCGCCCAATCCTCGTTTGGCCGGGCTTCCAGCATCAAGGTGCCGATGATGAAGGCCGGAGTGCACCAGCTATAGCGGTGAATGCCGCCGGCATCCGTACGCAGGCGATAATTGGGGGCGTTGTTGTATCCCGGCTCGGCAAGCCCCAAAGCGCGATGATGAATGGCGTATCGGCCCCGGCCTGTCACATCGAGAACAAGGTCAATCACGACAGGCGGCGGGCGATACGAGCTGGTCAACGTGCTGAGGATGGGACTCGCAATCTCCGCCGGTTCGCCGATGCCAAAATAAAACCAAGCGAGCGCATAGATCTCCGACCGCGTGCCAACACGGTCATTGCCGGATTGGTAAACGCGCGCCTTGCCGCCGCCGAGCACGCCGTTGATTTGTTCCTGCGCCCAAATCGCCCAGTACAAATCGAGGAGCGCCCACACCTTCCGTCGCAGCTCGGGGTCCTCGGTGAAGTCGAGGACGTTATGGAGTCCCTTCAAGGTGACGGAATTGTAGTTTTCGCTTCCGACCTCGACGAACAATCCCTTCTTGGCCCGTTCCGTGCAGTAGGCTTTCAGATACGCAGTCCAGGCGGCGTGTTGTTGTGCGGGCGTGGAACCGTCAGCGTATTTCATGTTGCAGAAATTGGGGGAATTCTTTGCGAGGCGTGAGAAGTGCCAGAAGGTCGTGATATTCTGTGCGTGGTGGTTTTCGGACTCGTGAATGTGCCACGTGCGTGATTGCGCGACCTCAGCGCCCTGCAACGTCGAGTGCCGAGCCGCAAACCGCGCGAGCGACGCCATGATGCGCGCCTCGGTCTCGACCGTCATGCGCCCTGCGGCACGGGAACCTTTGGCGCCGAAGAGGTCAATCAAGCGACAGAGCATTTCCGAATGCCAATGGAAACTGTCGCGGTCATTGAGATCGTTTGGATTGTCGAGATAGTGCTGCGCGTTCTCGATGAGGGCCGCATTGGCTTCGGCGATCTGTTCGTTCAGCAGGAAACAGCGCGTGGCGAACTCGACGATGGAGTACGAGTAGTGGCGGACGTAATTACCGGCGCCGGCGCGCAACGGCGGGCGTTTCTCGGCGCGCACGAGTGGCTTGCCCCGTTGCGCCTCGAACGCGGCTTTCACTCGCGCGTCAAAACCGTCGCGAATCCTGGCGATCTGTTCGTCGGTGAGGCCCGCGACCGACAGCGGCGCGGCAACAACGGCGACGAGGCACGTCAGGAGCACGGCAACTATTATTCGGATATGTTGATGGTTGTCCAAGAACGCGCGCAGAGTACAGCGTCACATCGCCGACGGGCAATCACAAATCACATAACCCCACAAAGTTCGTGTCGCATCCGTTCCCTGTCAGTGGCATAATGGCGAGCATGAAACCGCAAATGTTTTTCGTCGCTGTGTCACTGTTGATTCTGAGCTGGGCCAACGCCGCCGAAGCACCGACGAAGAAACCCGATGTGGTTTATGTGCCGACGCCACAGGCGGTCGTGGACAAGATGCTGGAGATGGCCGAAGTGAAAAAGGGCGACGTGGTCTATGATCTCGGCTGCGGCGACGGTCGGTCGGTCGTGACGGCGGCGAAGCGGTACGGCGTGAAAGCCATCGGGTTCGACATTGATCCGGAGCGCGTGAAGGAGTCCATCGCCAATGTCCGCTCCAATAAAGTCGAGCATCTGGTCTCGATCCAGCAGAAGGACATTTTCACGCTCGACCTGCGCGAGGCGACGGTGGTGTTCCTCTACCTGCTGCCGAAACTGAACGTCCGGTTGATGCCGCAGCTTGCGAAGATGCGGCCCGGCTCGCGCATCGTCTCGCACGATTTCGACATGCGCGGCGCCAAGCCGGTTCAGGTAGTCACTGTGACCGCAGAAGACAGCGGGGCTGACGATCCGGACTTCTACGACAGTGACCACACGATTTACAAATGGGTTGTCCCATGGGAGAAAGAAGTCGTTCCTCCCGACAGCGAGAAGAAGGACGGGGCCAGCAAGTGATTCGCTTGGCTATTTCACCAGTTTGCAGCCGCGCTCGCTGACCTCCAAGCCGCTGTGGCCGGCGTGTTGGTCATAGACGCGTTCCATTTCCTCGATGGAGTCGAAGTAGCCAACGATGAACGCCGCGCTGAACGAGCTGCCCGCCTTGATGGAGCGTCCGCCGATTTCCTCGATGAAACAGACGTAGCCCCGCTGGTGGCACCACGCTTCATAGACGTCCGACGGCTTCAGCGTCATGCCGGCCAGCCACGGGCCGTCGGCGCCGGTCTTCAAATCGCGCAAACGATAGGCGCGGATGAAACGTTTTGGCAACGGGTTGGTGTCGCGCCGGTAATTGAATTTCTCGTCGGGCGCGAAATCCGTGAGAAATTCCTTCGACGGGATCCTGCCGTGGTAGCTCAAGTAAATCTCGCTGAAGCTGTCGCCGTTCTTGTGTTTGACGTGGCCGGGCATATCGAGTCGCCAGAACAACTCGGCGCTGTCGTTGCGGCTGGTGAGTTTGTCGCTGGAGATGAAGTAGCGTTTGCCGGCGGGGAACACGAGCGTCTGGTTCCACTCCGAGCCGGTCTGTTTGCCGGGCGCGGCGAGGTGATACTTCCAGTTCATTTTCACCGCCATGAAACCGCGGCCCTGAATGATGCGCGGCGCGAGTTCTTTTGCTCGTGTGCAGATTTGGGGGCCTTCGGCGAGACGCTTGGGGCGCTTGCCATGATACGGTGTGTTGAAGAGGTAGGGCAGGCCGGGCGGCAACTGATCGCGATACGCCTCGTCGCTGCCGGGTTCGAGAAGGAAGTCGGCGATGTCGAGACCGAAGCCGGGATCGCGGAAGCCGGTCTTCTTGTCGAGGAAACTGCCGCGCGCGACGCCGCTGACGTATCCCTTCTTGCGGACGGCAAAATCGAGCGTCGCGCCGGTAACGTTGATCTGCTCATCGGTCTCCGAGACGGTGAATCCGTTCGGCGGCGCCGCCAAAGGCTGGCTGCAAAGGGCACAAACGAGCACGAGGATGGTGATGTGTTTCATGGTGGTCAGGAGTATGAATGTTTTTTTGCTCACGGTTGCTTCCGTTCGGAGTAGATGACATCGCTGTCATACTTGCGACCCGCGTTGTCGTAAGTGCAGCCGAAGTTAGGTTCTCCGCTCCAATCTTTCGGCACAGGTCCGGTTTGCTTCCGCAGGACAGCCACCAGATGCAGCAACGCCAGCGGCTCGCGATGATCGAGGCGCGTGAAGCGGAATTCCTTGCCTTTCACAAAAAGTCCGTTGGAGAGATGTCGCGCGAGGATGTTGTCGGCCACTTTGCAGGCGAGTCGCAGGAATTCCGGGCGTTTGCTCTTCTGATGCAACTCCAGCAAGGCGTGCACTGCGTCGGCATCGGCGCACGAGGTTTGCAGGTTGATGGAGGGTTTGCCGACAGGCTCTGCGCCCGGATCACCCAAGGCATTGCCCTTGGCGATGGATCGAATCACCTCCCAGCAAAACCGGTCGCCTGTCAGGCGCCACGCGAACGCGTACGCTCGCAGGAACCGTGAGTCGGCCGGCAACGGCACAAAGCACGGAGCGTCGTAGTAACCCGACCGTTTCACATCCTGCGTCGTGAGTCGCGTGCCATCGGTAATCATCGGCAGGATCGTGTTGTTGCTGCGGTCGTATGCGTGGTGACCCAGTGCTTTCAGGTCGTCCAATCCCCACTGGACAAACTCGCGCCCCTCGTCGCCGAGCATTTCACCGATCATCAACTGGCAGAGAGTCGCGTGTGCGAACTTCGTCGGTGCGCGCAACGAATCCACCAGCGTGCCCTCTTTGACGCGGTCGCCGAACTCCGAGCCGAACTGAAGCACCGCCCGATCACCCGGCGCGTAACAACTGAATACGTAACCGCCGAGGCCGGTTTTCGGGTGCCGCGTCTCGACGTAGCGATGGGCGAGCCGTTTGGCCCAGACGAGCGGCCCGGTCTGGCCTCTGAACTTGTGCAACATCGCGCCGGCGTAAAACAAATCGCTTCCCGTGTTGACAAAGGTCAGTCCGCGCGACGGGAAGAACACGGGACCGCCGCGATACTCGTTGTCCCAGAGTTTTCCGAGCCGCGTTTTGTAACCGCCGTGCCGGTTGAAATCCAAGTGAGACCAATCCATGATGTGGGCGTTCCAGAACGCTTCGATGAACCGCCGGGTTTTGTCGGCATCCACCTGCCACATCAATTCGTAGAACGGATAATGTCGTTTCAGTTCATGCTGGCCGGTCTCGCTGATCATCTTGTCACCGAGCGCGTCGTAGGACGTGTGACCGCCCCAGTAAAGCAAGCCCGTCTCGCTCCGCAACTCCTCCAGACCGAACCGCACGGCATCTGTGGCGGCTTGCCGGTATTTCGGTTCGCCCGTGAGCGCCGTCAGGCCCACGAGCACGCGCAACAAGTTTTGCTGACTGGCAAGATTCGCCAGAACCCAAATTTCTTTCCGGGCCGGCCAGCGAATCGGTTGGCGTGATTCGACCTCCAACCCATCGAGAAACAACGGCGTCCGCCGAGACCCAAGCGCGTCGCGTCCCTCTCGCAGCACAACGTCTGCGAATCGCTGCACCGCTTGGAGGTACGGCGTGCCATCAGCGGTTTCTTCCGCCGCCGTCACATTCGAAAACGGTGTCGCAGCCAGTGACAGCCCGTTCAAAAGTAACACCAGCGGTCCGAAGCGCGCGGCGGATCGAATCATCTTCATAAGAAACGGATACTCCTGACACCCCCAGCGTAATGCGCCGCCTTGCGTTCGTAAAGCATACAATCTCGCGCTGTCGTACCACTGTGAGAATGTCCCCTTGTGACCTCGATGAGAATGTCCCCA
>CAZNOK010000057.1:0-24744 GCA_964574605.1 uncultured Verrucomicrobiota bacterium | reverse complement strand
CGGTGGAACGAGTCTGTCGGGCGGTGTTGGCGGCGTCGGTGGAACGATTCTTGGCGCGCTGTTGATGGGTGTCATCAACAACGGCCTCGATTTGCTGAACGTGTCGTCCTACTATCAAGCCATCGTGAAAGGCATCATCATCGTCGGCGCCGTCTGGCTGGACCGGCGCAAGGAGAAATCGTGAAACGAATTCTTGTAGGGCAGGCGCTCCGCCTGCCAATCATAATGGTGGCAACCGGAGCGGTTGCCCTACAATTGCTGTGCGGTTGCGGTCGTCCGGAATCCGGTGAGAAACAAATCACCATCGGCGTCACGCTGTTGAACCTCTCCAACGAATTCATCGTGATGATTCATCAGGCGATGGAAGCCAAGGCGAAGGAACTCGGCGTAAAGCTGATCGTCAATGACGCCCAGCGCAGCGCCGAGCGGCAGGTCCAGCAGGTCGAGAGTTTCATCGCGCAGCGCGTGGACGCCATCATCCTCAACCCGTGCGAAGTCGAGGCCAGTTCGCCCGCTGTTGACAAGGCGCTCGCCGCCGGCATCCCGATTGTGAATGTGAACTCAGAAACGAAATCCGCGCCGACGGCGTTTGTCGGTTCGCGCGACGAAGAATCGGCGCGGATCGCGATGAAGCTCATCGCCACGCGGCTCAACGGCCAAGGCAACGTCGTGATGATGCACGGGTTCATGGGGCAGGCCGCGCAGATCAAGCGCGACCAAGGCGCCCGCGAAATTCTGGCGAAGAATCCCGGCCTAAAATTGCTTGCCGAACAGACCGGCGAATGGGACCGGGCCAAAGCGATGAGCTTGATGGAAAACTGGATTCAATCGCTCGGCCCGAAGATCAACGCCGTGTTCGCGCAGAACGACGAGATGGCGATGGGCGCGCTGCTCGCGTTGGAGCAGGCGAAGATGAAAGACAAAGTCATCGTTGCCGGCGTGGACGCCATTTCCGATGCGCTGCAAGCCATCAAAGCCGGCCGACTCGACGCGACGGTGTTTCAAGATGCGCGCGGCCAAGGCAGCGGCGCCGTCGAGGTCGCCGTGAAGATCGTCAAGAAACAGCCTTACGAGAAACAGGTCTTTATCCCGTTTCAACTCGTGACGAAAGAAAACGTCGGCCAATACTTGAAGCAATGAAACACGAGAATTGAAAGGAGGGACTGATGCAAAACCAAGTTGCACGAACAGATGTTGATGGGCCATTTATCTTCGAGGCTCCATGGGAACCGACTGACAACGGCGTTGTCAGGTTACTGGCATGGTTATTCCTGTGCGCCGGTGGCGGCTTTCTTTTGTTGCTGGTTCTGTTCCTGACCGGAATGGGTGAATCCACTCTCTCTCGCAGCGCATTGGTCCTTCGTATGGTATCGGTGGCAGTGCCCTGTGGAATGATCGGATTCTGGTTGTTGCGCGTGGCGAAACGACGCATCGGGACGTTTCGCGGTGACGAGAATGCGGTGTCGTTGGTGACGCGAACGCGTGAACGACGGCTGCCGTACAGTGAACTGGCAACTTTCTCCTTCAATGCGGTGGCGCACTACGAGTCCGGCGCTGTTTCCACCAAATACACCCATACCAGTTGCGACCTGCACTTCCATCCGGTCAACGATCAAGCCGGTAAGCCACTGAAGGTGACATTCGCGTTGCACCGCGAGAAGAATGCCGGGCAGATCGCCGCGCTGGATCGGTTGCGGAACCACATCGCCAGTGTGTTGGCAAATCGGATGCTCGCTGATGTGCAGGCGGGGAAGCCGGTGAGTTGGAACGCCACCGTCACCTTCACGCGGGACGGCTTGGAAATCGGCGGTCGCGACAAGCACCGGCAAACCGCAACGCCGAAGACGATTTCCTACGGTGAGATTACCGGGTTCGACTTCCATCAAGGCACATTCTACTTGACGGCCCAAGGGCGCGAGAAACCCGTCTTGGCGATGCCAACCAGCGGCCTGAACTTCTATCCCGGCTTGCTGTTGTTGCTGAGTCTTGGCGAGCAGATGCAGCATGTCCACGTCAAGCGCAGTTGGTGGGACCGGCTGATGGACTTGGAAGATTCCTTCAAGCTTACAAAAAGCTGAAGCCAAATCATCGTCGCTGCAAACGTCGTGCGGTTTATCTCAGCGTCCGTTCCTTGATGATTTCGATGGTCTGGAGGATGGGCGGTTGGGAAGACGGTTGCGACGCGAACTCGATCGCGAGGTTGTCGGTCACTTCAACACCGGTAAACTCCTTGATGAGCGCGCGCTGGGCGCCGCCGGCTTGCTGGACGATGTCGAAATTCTTCAGCACGGGTTTGTCTTGCAGCGCGATGTCGAAGACGCGCTCGCCGGGCTTGACGTTCTCGATTTCGGCGAAGCCGAGCCGCACGGTGTAGCGCCCCGCGCCGGTGTTGGCGTCCATGACCGGAATCTCGCAGCGCTGGAGGCCACGACAGCCGAAGGTGTAAAGCCACGGGCTTTTCGTGCCAGCGATGGGCGCGAAGTCGGCGCTGTGGGCGAAGTTGGTGCTGCCGGGGGCGAGTTTCATGTCCAGCTTGAATTGCAGGACGAGGGAGCCTTTTGGTCGCGGGTAGCCGAGCCAGAGCGTGCCGTTTGCGTCGCGGCGGTCGCCGGGAGCGCCGAGGTTCACGGCAAGATGTTGCACCGGCTTGATGTCACCGGAGATGCTGTACTCGGACCACGCGCGGTTCTCGGCGCGCGGGGCGAAGACGACGGTGCACATGTTGGGGAACGGACACATGCAGCCGGAGCTTGCCTCGGGCATCAAGGCGAGACCGTTGGCGGGGATGAAGTTGATCCAGCAACCGGGCCGTTGGCCGCCGAAGGTCATCGTGCCGTAATCGCCGTTGAGGTCGTAGTAGCCGAGGTAGTAGGAACGGAAGAACATGACGTTCGGCGCCGCGATGGGCAACCCGCAATGGTGGCCGGATCGCGCGAACTGCCACGGCTCGACGGCACCGGTGATCGGGTTGGTGCGTTTGCGTTGCTCGCCGGTGTGCAGATCGAACGCCCACGGCTCAGCATGGAGCGTGTCGCCAATAACGAGCGGGCGGACCCGGTACGCGATGTTCTTCGACCAGAGTGGCGAGCCGTCCTTGGTGTTGAGCGTCAGAACGCGGCGCCTGGCGAATTGGTCGGCGAAAAACTCTTTCCAGTAGTGGCCATCGGTATAGACGCCGAAGAGCACCAGCACGCCGTCGTTGACCATGGTGCCGAGCGCGCCCCAATGTTTGTCGTCGAGGCAGCCGGTCAGGTCCACCGAACGTTTCCAAACAGGCTTGCCGGTGGCCAGCGACAGCGCTGTGACCGGATGCACGGTGCCAGCGATCTTCCCGCGTTTCGACGGAGCGGGGATTTCGACAAAGAACACGCGGCCTTCGGCGATGGAGATGGACGAGTGCGGAACATAGCTGGTGGTGTGCGTCCACGCCAGTTGACCGGTGGTCGTGTCGTAGGCAAACAACAGATCGGAGGTGCGATTTGTGCCGGAGCAGCCGCTGCCGATCAATCGTCCCTCGGCGACGGCGAGATGTCCCCAGCGCCGCGCGTTGCCGTCGGATTGTTTCGGCACTTCGTACGTCGCCTTGAGGTCGCCGGTGCGAAGGTCGAGGCGCAGACACTTGTCGGCGTTGACCACGTAAAAGCTGTTGTTGTCGGCGGCAATGTTGCTCGATTCCGCCGAGACACGGATGCGCAGGAGGTTGGTCACGGAACGACTCCAGAGTTTGAGACCGTTGTAGGCGTCGTAGGCGGTGACGGCATGTTCGCTCGGCACAAAAAGCGCACCGTTGACCGACAATGGTCCGATGGCACGAACATGGCGGCTGACCATCTCGCGCGGGCCGGGATCGCCGAACCACAACAGGCCAAGCGGACACCTCAGGGCGGTGTCGTTGCCGCACGCGGTGTTGGCGGCGTTGGCGTACAGGTGCGTCCAGGAGCCGGCGCCGGGCAACGGGCCGCGCACTCTCTTGGTCTTGCCGATCATCGCGACGCCGCCGCACGGTTTGAGCACGCGTTCGATCTCCGGGTTGGCGGAGTCGGCAACGACGAGGTTGGCGAAGAATGACGAGTATGGCAACCGATTCAACGGGCCGTAATCCACGGTGACGCGCGCCCCATAGATGCCGGCGGCGTCGAGCGCGCGGCGGGCGGCGGCAACCTTCGTCGCATCCGGCTCGACGCCGATGATGCGCAAGTCGGTGCGCTTGGCGAGTTCGAGCGCGAGCTGGCCGGTGCCGCAGCCGAGCACGAGGCAAAAGCCGCGCGTCACGCCGGACTCGCGCACGATTCGATCCGCCTCGGCGGCGGACTTCGCGTCGGGCTGGTATATCGTCGGCTCGGCCACGCGTCCGGGCGACGCCGCGCCAAAACAGTGGATGGCGCCGGTGTCGGTGCTCACGTAAAGCCTTCCATTGGCAACGGCGAGACCTTTGGCTTTGCCGGACACCTTAGCTTCCCACGTTTTTGCACCCGTTGTGGTGTTGACGGCGAGCACTCGGTCTTGGCCGCCGGCGATCACAAGGTCACCGGCCAAGATCAAGGCGTCGGGACATTCGCAGGCCAACTGCCATTTGATGCTCTTGGACATGCCGGCGTTGGTGGCCTGCACTTTTTTGCCGAGCTGGCGAATGCGCTCTTCGGCGGCCTCGATTTGGGCAGTCACCGATGCGAGTTTCTTCTCCTCGTCACGATCCAATGCGCCGAGAGCGGTGAGCCGCCTCTTCTCTTGCTTGGGCAGCGTGAGGCTTCGGGCAAGGGCAGCGTAGTCATTGCGCAACTGGAACCGCAGCGCCCCCAGCGGCGCATACTCTTTGCGGTCCAGCGCGAGCATCGCGTTGGTGGTGGTCAGATACATCATGTCCGTCGTGATGATCACCTTGCGGCCGTCGAACCAGGCGACCTTCGCGCGGGTTGTTGAGTCGTAACCGATGATCTCCTCGGTGCCGGTGTAGAGCGCGTTGTCAGCGATTACCGCGTCGGTGCCGCCGACGGTTTTGCCGAAGAGCGCTTGAACAATCATCTTCCCGTCTTGCCGGTCAAAGATGGCCGGCGTCGAGCGGCCCTGCGGCACGAAGAGTTTGTCGGCCGTAGCCAGCAGATAACCTTGCGGCGAGACGCGGCTGCCGGTTGATTCGCCGCCGGTGTCGTTGCGCCAGAGCAACTGGCCGTTGTCGGCGCGGAACGCCTGAACATACACGCCCTCCGACGGGAACACGCCGGCGCCGCAATACGCCACGCCGCCATCCACGAGCACGCCGGTCCGGAGCGGCCAGAGCGAAATCATCCTGCCGTGGCCGAGCAACTGGTCGGCGCGCGGGCCGACGTGTTGTTGCCAGACCACCGCGCCGTTCGCGGCAGCGAGACAATAAAGAAAACCGTCATCGGAGCCGACATAGACTTTGTCGCCCACGATTGTCGGCGCCAGTCGCACTGGCCCGCCGGTGAAAAACGTCCAGCGCACCTTGCCGGTGGAGGCGTCAAGGCAATACACTTTGTTGTCGGCAGACGAACCGAAGTAGAGCGCGTTGCCCGCGGCAACGACGTGATAGGCGTCGTCAAAGCGCACGCGCGGCAATTCGAGGATGTTCTCGACCGGTGTCGCCCGTGGTGGTTCCCAAGCAGGCGTCGGCGCGTGGCGGGATTGGAAAACCCAAGCCTCGGCCAACGGCGCCGCGAGTTTCTCCTGCGTGATCCCGCTGCGAGAATTGTCGTGACGATACGTGGGCCAATCATCAGCGCGGACCAGAAGGGCGGACAACAACAGGAGCGATATGGCAGGTAGGGACGAGCCGCCGGCTCGTCCGTGTCGTTGGCATCCCGATCTGCGGGCGACCCCGCGGGTCGCCCCTACCTCAAGCGCATTGACATTTCCAGTGTTGTTGGACGCTCTGATTCTCATGGCGTGCCTTGTCGCACAAACGGCAGGTGCGGGCAAGCCCGATTTATAACCGATCTTGTGAATTGACTTCGCAACAGACGCTACTTATCCTTTGACCATGATTTTTTCTCTTCTAAAGAGAAGGATTCATGATCCAGAAAAAAGCAGTTGGAAGACTTGGCTCATTTGCCTCCAGAATTGCGTGAGTACTATTTGCACGGAGCAAACTGCGATTCCTTGCCGAATGCTTATGGAGAATTCGGGCGTTGTGTTACGAATCCAATTCCTGTCAATGGGTTAATCGGAACTTTCAAGTATCTCGCCAAGTTGCATCTCCCACTGCCGAACGGCTATGGACTTTACTTCCATCGGGTGTGCAGTGCGAGCACTCCGTCCGGCTCACAGTTCTCAAACTTCGTCGACGTTTACGAGACCGTGAGCATTGATGCGAGTCATTGGGATGTTGTATTCCTTCACATGTATCATCCTCGCCGTTCAAATCTCTGTCCATCTGGCTATGTTCTTGCACCCTACAACAAGAAGATCGGCGACTTACTGTACTGCTATGGTACGAATAATCAGTTGCCGGATTTTCCGTACGATTTGCCTGCTGCACTTCAAACCCACGGTGCGTTGCCGTCATTTGTGCGCCGCTGCCGCGAGAATCTTGCCGCTAGACGTTTCGCGCGTCCGCCGGCACATTTAGAGCGATTGCGTGACTTACGAGTTAAGGCCGAAACAGTTCCCCTATTTTGTCCGGAGTCAGGAATCACTCTTTTACAAGCTCCACAAAAGAAGTCGTAAGCATCTACTATGAGCGAAGATTATTCTGATAACCTGGGCTTATGCAGAAGTTGGCTCTGGGATATGGATAAGGACAAGACGCCAATCCCGCCCTTTTGCCTCGAGTTATTCTTGCGAGATGGCCGAAGCTATTATGTGCAGTGTCTTCTCGGCAAGGATGAAAAGTCAAAAGCGATGGTCTTCAGCATTTGGGACTTGCGCTCCTTCACCGCATCCGAAATCGAGGATTTCAAATTGAATTTGAAGAATTATAGCCGCGATAAGCTTCGCTCTTTTCAAGATGTTCACCCAAAACTCGACCGAGCAAATTCATGGGTTCATCTTGATGATATTTGGTATTGGGTTGAGTGGCATGACAAAGTCTGGCCTTCTGATTCATTGAAGATACTTGGTTTTGGTCAGTAGGGTGTCAGCATCAACTTCTGACTCTGGACAAATCTCTCGGTTAACCTTGCGGCGCGTTTTTGCGGATGCCTAGCAGTGCTAGGCATCGGCGTTGTGTTCCAGAAATGTTCCGGACGAAAAACGCGGCCCTGGTCACTTAGTCGGGCGCGAGTTTGCCGCTCGAAGCCGCGCCGGCAGCAATGTTCTCACGACGGATTGCGAGCCGCCGCCATTTGCGCGCGCACGGCGAGTTCGCTGGCGAGGAAGGTGTGCGCTTGCGGCATCACCGTCTCGGTGCGGTGCAGCACATCATTGACCACCTGCGTCCCGAACGGGCACGGCGTCTTCGCATCCACGGTGAACTCGCGCCGCGCGCCATTTGGCTTTACCAGCGTGATGCGTCCAGCGTGTTTGGCGACTTCCAAACGTCCCTCCGTGCCACAGAGGTGCAACAGAAAACCGGGTGATTTGCCGGTGTAAAACGTGAGCATCGCCTCGCCCGTGCCGCCCGCGCTCTGGAACCACACGCGCCCGAAGTCCTCAAACTCAGGATGGTCGGGATTTTCAAAGTTACCGGTATAAGCGCCGAGCACACGCGCGTCCTTCGCTCCGACGTAATGGATGAACTGGTCGGCTTGGTGCGCGCCAACGTCGGCGAGGATGCCGCCGCGCGCCGCGCGCTGCCAGAACCACGGCTCGCGCGGTCCGTGCCCAAACAACCCATGCGGCCCGAAGCCCCACATGTGCGTGACCTTGCCGATGGCCCCGGCCTTCAGCAGTTCGTCAATCTTCAAGCTGACCGGCAACAGCAGCCGCTCGTTGTAGGAGATGGCGTAGATGCGTTTTGTCGCCGCCTGCACGCGGCGCGCTTCGGCGAGGTCGTCGAGCTTCAAAAAGCCGCCTTTGTCCGCAAGGAAATCCTTGCCCGCGCGCATCACGCGGATGCCGATCTGCGCCCGCTTCGTCGGCAACGCCGCGCTGACGACGAGCGCGATGCTGGTTGCCTCCAACACCTCGCGTTCCTCTCTGGCGCGCGGCACCTGTGAATTCTCGCGCAGAAACTTCTTGCCGTGCGTCGGGTTGGGGTCAGGATCGTAAATCATCGCCAGCTCGCCGCCACCCGCGCGCACTGCCTGCACCATGCGGAAGACATGCTCGTGATTCATCCCGACGACAGCAAAGCGCAGGCGCGGCTTCTTCACGGCGGATTGAGCCATCGCACCAGCCATCATGCCGGTCGCAGCAAGGAACGCACGTCGTGAAATGTTCATATCGTCTCTTGTAGCACAATTGCTTCTGACAAAGTAGTCGTCTCGCTCCGCGAGACGATGCTTGCCTGCCGGTGGGACTTTCCAAGCGCCAACTCACAGACACCATTCTGAGTTTGTTGAAGGACTCGTCCACCACGAACACCGCCCGTTTGCACAGTTCTGTAACAATTGTTACACTTTCTTGCAACTTGTGGTGGCGGCGACTGAAACCGCCCACGCCAGACGATGCTTGTCAGAATGACCTCTCGCGGAGCGAGAGGACTACCTTGTCGGCCAGCTTCAACAGCCGCTGCACTATCTCAGGATGCTGCGCGGCGACATCGTTGCTCTCGGCGAGATCAGTGCGGAGGTCGTAGAGTTTGGGCGAAGCACCGAGATGCAGTTTCCAGTGGTCTTTGCGCATGGATTCGAGCCGGCGCTGCTTGAAACCGTAGAGCGAGTAGAGCGTGGTGCGCGGCGATTTCGCGCCGGGACGACCGAGGAGAACATCAAGCTGGTCGAAGCCGTCGAGATTGGCAGGCGGCGTTGTTCCGGCAAGCCGCGCGAAAGTGGGCAGCACATCAAGCGCGGTGATGAAATCATCGCAGACGCGTCCTGCCGGCACTTTGCCGGGCCACCACGCGATGCAGGGGACGCGTAGGCCGCCTTCATAGACTGTGTGTTTCGTACCGCTGAGCGTGGCGGCGCTGCCAGGGGTGTTTCGCTCGGGACCGTTGTCGCTCGTGAAGATGACGAGCGTCTTCTCCGCGAGGCCGAGGGTGCGGAGCCTGTCGAGAATCTGGCCGGTGCTGTCGTCGAGTTCCTCCACCGCGTCACCGTAAAGCCCGCGTTGCGATTTGCCCTTGAACTTCGGCGATGCATCAAACGGGATGTGCGGCATTGCGTGTGCAAGGTAAAGGAAGAACGGTCTTTCTCGATTCGCCTCAATGAACTTCAACGCCTCCGCCGTGTACAGCCCGGTCATCTCCGCCGGCACCGCTGGGCGTTTCTCGACCATATCCCCGCGCAACACCGGCATTCCGCCTTCTTTTTCGAAGCACACGGTCTCCCAGTGGTCGAGGTTGTGCAGCACGCCGTAGTAGCTGTCGAACCCTTGGTCCATCGGCCTCATGCCTTTCACGAAACCAAGATGCCACTTACCGATGCAGCCGGTCGTGTAGTTCGCCGGCTTCAACACTTCTGCCAGCGTCACTTCGCTGCTGGCAAGACCGTTCGTGGCGTCCGGACGCAACACGCCCGTTGCCAGCCCGACGCGGCCCGGATACTTCCCCGTCATCAACGCCGCCCGCGACGGCGTGCAGAGCGCGGAGGTCACGGAGAAATCGGTGAACCGCGTTCCTTCCGCCGCCATGCGGTCGAGTTGCGGCGTGCGGATGTCTTTTGCGCCGTAACAACCGAGATCGCCGTAGCCGAGGTCATCGCAGTTGATGAGGATAATGTTTGGTTTTTCCGCCGCAGGCAAGACGGTCGGAAGCGCCAGCAGGCATGAAAGGATGAGGAGGTATTTGTGTTTCATGGTTCTTCTCATTTGGCTGGGACGTTGATGAATTCCTCGCGGGACAATTTGCCGTCGCCGTTCTTGTCGAAGTTCCGGAAACGGTTTTCGACATTCTCCTTTTTCGAGAGGCCGTTCCGATATTCCTCCAACGTCAAAACGTCATCCTTGTTCTTGTCCCAGTTTGCAAAAGCGTGGGCGCGGTCAACTGTCGGCGCAGGTTTCTTCGCGACGGGTTTGGCGGCGGACTTCGATTGTAATGCGGAATCAATCGTCTTCGGCAATGTGGCGAACCACGCGTCAATGGCCGCCCTCATGCGCGCCACGCGCTCCGTCTGCTCGGCGGCCCGGTTCTTGGATTGCGCGCGGTCGGCAACGACATCGCAAAGCTCAACGCGCTGTTTGGTTTCATCGAGGATGAGCACCCAGTCTCCTTCGCGCATGGCGAAAGTGGGCCAGTCGTCGCCGGTATGTTTACCCTGCCACCACCAGAACACCGGCTTGGCGCGCGTCTGTGGATGGCCTTTCCAAGCCGGCAGCATGTTCTCGCCGTCGGGAGCATACCCCGCTGGCAACGAAATCCCGGCGGCGGCCAGCAACGTCGGGAACACATCCACGCCGGCGATCGCCGTCGTTTTGTCCATGCGCCCGGCAGGTGCCACACCCGGCCAACGCACGATGAACGGCGTGTTGACGCCGCCCATCAACAGGCTGCGTTTGCGCCCGCGCAATCCGCCGGTGCTGCCCTGGCTGTAGTAGAATTTCTCGTTGGGTTTCGTGTGGCGGTTTTCCGGGCCGTTGTCGCTGGAGAAAACCACGATGGTATTCCGCGCCAAGTCAAGTTCATCGAGCACGGCGAGGATGTGGCCCACTTGACGGTCGGCACGCGTGACGGCGGCGTAGTAGGTGCGGTATGGCTCGGCCACATCGGGATACGGTTTCTTGTCATCGTCGGTGGCGGAGACGAGATGATGCGTCTCGTGCAGCCAGAGGTTGATGTAGAAAGGCGAACCTTTCGCCTGACGGATGAACTCGACAGCGTGATCAGTAGCGGCCACGCTGAGCCACGAGGCGGCTTGACGGTCATGCGCTGCACCTTCGCCGGAACCAAATTGATAATTCATTCCTTCAAAAACGCCACGTCCCGGTCCGGTCCAAACGGCGGCATCATCGTAGCCATACACCGCCGGCAACGGCGCGTCGGTCATGCCACCGCCGGAGAGGTGCCACTTGCCGTAGTGGGCGGTCTTGTAACCGGCTTCCTTGAACACGCGCGGAAGCAACGGCGCCTTCGGGTCGAGCCAGTCCGGCATCCCGCGCTCGACATTCGAAGCGTGACCGGCGAAATGCTGATGCACACCCCAACGCGACGGGAACTGCCCGGTGACAATGCCGGTGCGGCTGGGCGAACAGACGGGATTGACCACTGTGAAACTCCAAAAATCAATTCCTTCCTTTGCCAGCCGGTCAAGATGCGGCGTCTGGATGCGCGGATGCCCATGACAGGCCAGATCGCCAAAGCCAAGATCGTCAGCATAGATGAATACGATGTTGGGACGGTCGGCGGCGTGGGCAAACCACGGAACAGAAAGCAGGCACGGCAGAAGGATGGTAAATAGTCGGTTTCTCATTGTTTCTTCCGCTTCTGGTTCCTGCCGGGACCGGCGGAGTCGGAGCCAAGCGCAGGACCGTTGTCGGGCGGCATGGAACGATGCCACACGGTAACGGCAGCAGTGAGACGTTTCACGATTTCGCGATGTTTCGCAGCCAGATTGACGGCCTCGGCGCGGTCGGTTTCGAGGTTGTAGAGCTTGGGCTTGGAGCCATCGTACTCGCACAACAGTTTCCATTTGCCGTCGCGCACGGCGAGGTCCGGCTGTGTCTCTGGAATCATCGGCGACCACGACTTGCGGTCCGGCGGACGCCGCCAGAAAATCGGCGCGCACCGCGAACCGGCGGTTTTGCCGGTGAGCGTGGCGGAAACATCTTCGCCGTCAAACACAACATTCGCCGGGGGCTTCACTCCGGCCAGCGCGAGCAGCGACGGCACGAGATCAATCGCTGCGAAAACGGAGGTTTCGTTGTGCGCGCCCGTTTTGTCCTTCTGAAGAATGCCCGGTCCCCAGACGATGAGCGGCGAGCGGATGCCGCCCTCGTAGAGTTGCGTCTTCGCGCCGCGCAACGGCCCGGCGCTGCCGGCACCTGTCTCGTGGCCGTTGTCGGAACAAACAAGAACGAGCGTGTTGCCGCGCAACGACGGGGTATTGCGGATATGATCGAAGAGTTTGCCTAGCTGCCGGTCCATTTCCTCCAACACGGCGAGATAACGGGCGCGTTTGCCCTCGGCCCATTTGTCCACCGGCGGCCACCACGGGCCGTGAACGTCGTCCGGCCAGAGGTTGATGTAAAACGGTTTTCGTTCGCGGCCGGCCTTTTCGATGAACGGAATCGCGGCGTCAATGAACCCGGTGGTGATCTTCGAGCGCAACATCCATGTGAACGGCTTGCCGAGGCGCTCGGCGTCGGCCCAGATTTTGCCGGGCTGCTGGTCGCCGGGCTTGAGCGTGAGCGGGAGAAGTTTCGGCCCCATGCCCTCGAAGTTGGTGAGCGATTCATCGAAACCGTAAGTGGTGATGGGCGGCGCGTCATCCACGTCGCGCTGGCCGCCGAGGTGCCATTTGCCGAAGTGGCCGGTGGCGTAACCGGCGTCCTTGAGGCAACGGGCGAGCGTGGGCGCTTGTGGGTCGAGCCATTGGGCCATGCCGCGACGTTCGTTGTCGGCGCGGTTGTTGAGAAAGGAAGTGATCCGCCAGCGCTGCGGGTATTGCCCGGTGGTGAGCGCGCACCGCGACGGTGAACATATGGGCGAGTTCACGTAGAACTGCGAGAACCGGATGCCCTCGGTGGCAAGACGGTCAATGTTCGGCGTCTTCGCGTCTTGATTGCCGAAACAGGACAAGTCGCCCCAGCCCATGTCATCAATGAAGACCATGACAAAATTGGGCCGCTGTTCCGCAACGGAAGAATTCGCAACAGCGAGCGCCCCCAAAAGGGCGAGGAACAACATTCTCATCGTTTCGCTTTCTTCTTTCCCTTCTTTGCCGGGGTTTCCGGGGCGGCTTTTTCGCCGTAGGGCGGATTCCAAATCCACGGGAGCACTTGTGCGCGTTTCGCCCACGCTTCCCATTGCGCCACCATCGCGCGTACGCGGTCGGGTTGCTGGTCGGCGAGATTGTTCATCTCCGTGCGGTCGGCGGCCATGTCGTACAACTCCCACGGCCCGGCGGGGCCTTTGGCGAGCAGTTTCCACTGGCCATCGCGCACGGCGCGGTTGCCTTCGTGCTCGAAAAAGATCGGTTGCGGACGGTTCAACGGTTTGCCGGCGAATGCGGGCGACAAACTGACGCCTTCCATCGGTTGAATGGGCACGCCGTTGAACTGCTTCGGATAAGTCGCGCCCGCGAGGTCCACGCAGGTTGCCATCAGGTCAATCAGATGGGCCGGCTGCGGTTCGAGCTTGTTGCGGCGCGTACGGGGAATGCCGCGCGGCCAATGCGCGATGAGGGGCGTGCTGATGCCGCCCTCGTGAACCCAGTGTTTGTATTCGCGGAACGGCGTGTCGCTGACATTGGCCCACGCTTCGCCGTAACCGTGGTAGGTGTCCGCCGCGCCGGGCAACACACCGTAGCCCTGCCGCATCGGGTAACCGTCGCGTGTCTGTTTGGGAATCATGTCGGGCTGGAGATAATCGGCGGCGAGCGGCGGCAGCGACGGCTGGGCGGCGCGATGACGTGGCGCTGGATTTTTCGCGTTGCGTCCCATGCCCTCGGCGCAACCGCCGTTGTCCTCCAAGAAAAGAATGAGCGTGTTGTCGAACTGTCCGGTGCGTTTCAACTCCGCCACGAGCCGGCCGATGCCTTGGTCCATGCAGTCCACCATCGCGGCATAAACTTCCATGCACCGGGTTTCAAACTCGCGGTCAGCGACTTCGCTCCATGCGCCGCCTTGTTGCGGCGCGGTCTGCCAGCGCGCATCAATCAGGCCGAGCCGTTTCATTTTTGCCACGCGCGCCGCGCGGATGGCATCGTACCCGGCGTCGTACCGGCCTTTATACTTGGCAATGTCCGCTGCTTTCGCGTGCATCGGCCAATGCGCTGTCGTGTAGGAGACGTACATGAAGAAAGGCTTGTCCGGATGGTTGCGCGCGTGATCGCTGACGAAACGCGCGGCGTGATCGCTGATGGCGTCCGTGTAGTAGAATTCCTTCGGGCGATACTGCGGGTCGGCGTACGGCGAGATGAAATCGTTGTCGCGCGTGAGTGTGTTGGGGTCGAAGTAACTGCCGCCGCCGTGGATGGTGCCGTAGAACCGGTCGAATCCGCGTTGCAACGGCCAGTTTTGTTTGTCCGCTTCGCCATCGGGCGCAATCTTCTTTGTCACATGCCATTTGCCGGCCATGTAATTGCGGTAACCGGCGGGCTTCAGCGCCTCCGCGATGGTCACGCATCTCCGGTTGAGATCGCCGCGATAACCGTCGAGGTCGCGGTCGTTCATCATGTACCCGATGCCGGCTTGGTGGGGATAAAGTCCGGTCAGCAGCGAAGCGCGCGTGGGACAACATCGCGCGGTGTTGTAAAACTGTGTAAACCGAACGCCGTTTTTTGCCAGCGCATCGAGATGAGGCGTCTCAATCTCACCGCCATAACAACCGAGATCGGAGAACCCCATGTCATCGGACATAATGAGGATGATGTTGGGCACCGCTGCAACGATGGCTGCGGACAAAATGAAGAGAAGAAATGTGGTTTTCATGATTTTATCGTCGGGTTGGGTAATATGGTTTGGACGGTTCGGCAAACGGACCGGTTGCGAGATACTGGATCAACGCATCGTTCAGGTAGGCCAGCGAAAAGAACTGGTTGCCGCGGGTGGCGTTGGCGTTGCACATTTCCAGTTGCGAGCGAATCAGCGACAGGTCGCGCGGCCCGGCTTTGCCGTCCCGGCGCGAGTAGATGCTGAGACCGGGGATGATCCGCTCCATTCGCGGGTCGAACCCGCGCCATTCGGCAAAGGCTTTCGCCAACACTTCGTTGTCCTCCGTGTACGCCATCGGCAGGACGTAATCCATGCAGCCTTCGCGCAGCCAGCCATACCAGTCTTGGCAAACCTTGTCGGCTGACTCTTTCTTGTAGAACACCGCCGCGTTGATCCACGCGCGCGGCTTGATGGCCTTGGCGCCTTTGTAAACCGACCGCACCAATTCCGTCACCGTCCACTTCCGGTACTCGACCCACTTTTCCATCCGCTGCCGTTCCTTCTCCGCGTCCACCGGCGGCCCCGCCTTCAACACATCCTGATCAGGCGTGGGCGAAATGATTCTGCAACCATGGAAATATTTCGCCGTTCCGCCGAATCCCGTCACCTGCTGCAACGGCTTGTGCCGGATTGCGAGCACCGGCCCGTCCAAGAACAGGCAATGGCCACCCGCGCGCACAAAATCCTCCAGCCACTTTGCCGTCTCCGCGTCCATCAGATATTGCCCTGCCAGCACGATGGTGGTGGCCTTCGGCACTTTTGCCAGCGCCGACTCGTCAATCAGCTTCGTCCGAAAACCAAGCTCCCTCAGCCAAGTCTGTGCCTTCTCCTGTTCCGTCGGCCGGTACTTCGCCTGTGTCTGCGTCGTGTTCAGTTGAAACGTGTTCTTCGCCGTCGCGCCGAACCGTTTCATCGTCTCCGACACGAAATCATCCAGCGCCAGACACGACCGGCCCGCCGCCACCCAGTTCACCAACACCGCCTCGCCCGCGTCGAGCTGGTTGACCGCGATGGCCGGCACCCCGTCATCGAATGTGGCGAGCACCTTGGCCGTCGTCGGTTTGCCGAGCGGGTTCGAGCCGACGTCGAGCATCACGGGGAAGCGTTCCCCCGCGCGCTTCAACGGACGGAACCCGTATTTCTGTGCAAACTCATTCTGGCAATGCTCGCAGTAACAAACCACCTGACCGGAGTATCGGATATAATCGAAGTGCAGACCGTCAATGTCGTAGTTCTTCAAGCACTCCAGCATCACATCGCGCTGGAAATCGCGCACGGCAGGTTTACCGAGGTCGTACCACATCTCCCCGCCGCGCGGGCCTTGCAACTCCCAGTCGGGGTGCCTCGGGAACACGACGCCCGGCCGCCTGTGACCGTAGCTGCCGTTGACGAACCATGCATGCACATCAATGCCGCGCGCGTGCGCCACCTTGACCAAGTAACCGAGCGGATCGAACCCCTCCGGCACATCGCCGGCCATCGGGGAGTGCAAGCTCCTGAACCACGCCGTCCCACCCTGATGCCAGACCAACGGATAAATGGCGTTGAGGCGGGCGGAAGCAATCTTGCCAATCCATTCGTCGGCAAGCTGAGGCGTCTTGAACTGCTCCGGGTGCAACCAGATGCCGCGATGTTGAATGGTTTCGCCCCAACCAATCGAGGCCGAAAACAGCAGCGACAACAGAATCGGTTTCATTTCGTGTACTCCTGCGTGATCTGTGCTGATTGGTACCAAGTATCAGGCAACACTGTCAACAAGCGTTCTCCCAACCCACCAAAAGGGGCACCCATGATTTGACCATGACGAAGCGGAAATGATATAGTCATGCCCAAGATGAAACCTGCGGCAACAATCATGGTTGTGTTGTTATTCATTGTCGCAGGGAGTGTGTCGGCTGAAATCTCCGACCACAACATCAAATCGCTTCGGCTAGCCATCAACGACCTCATCACGACTCACAGAGCAAACTATCCGAACGGGCATGAGTATTTGAAACGGCTCGACGCGCTCGAACCGTCGGCGACGAAGCAGTTCGAAGCGCTGCGGCGCGAGGCGTTGCTGGCGAACCCGGCATTGAACTTCAAGAAACTGCTGGTCGTCCGACGCAAACACGTCAAGCCGCCGGAGAAGAAGTGGAAGGAAGGCAAGTGGGCTTGGTTGACACACCAAGCAGGAAAGGAACTCGGCCTGCCCTCCAATCACGAGTGTTACCAGTCCACGCCGAAACTGGATTGGGAGAATGAGATCGTGTCGCTTTCACTACAACGCCCTCAAGACGGCTTCACAACGGTGTTCCGTCCGAATGACGGCGGTTGGGTCGGCGAAATCAAACTGCACTGGAACGGAAAACGGATGTTGTTCACGCGCGCCGATGCCGAGAACTGGAAAATTTGGGAAATCAATGCCGACGGCTCCGGGCTGCGCCAAGTGTCGAAGATGCCGGCGGACGTGGATTGCATGGACCCATGTTATCTGCCGGATGGACGCATCATTTTCGGCAGCACCGCGCCGATCCAGTCAGTGCCCTGCTGGCATGGGTTGCGGCGCGTGACGAACCTTTACCAGATGAAGGCCGACGGCACGGGCGTGCGCCAACTCTGTTTCGATCAGGACCACGACCTGCATCCGCACATGTTGCCGAATGGTCAGGTGCTTTACAACCGCTGGGAATACACCGCCCAAGCTCACATGTATCAACGCACGTTGATGGTGATGAATCCCGACGGCACCGGCCAGCGCGGCATCTATGGCAGCAATTCGTATTACCCCAACGCGATGTATTTCGCCAAACCGCTGCCAAGCGATTCCAGCCGGTTCGTGTTGATCTTGTCAGGTTACCACGGGCCGCATCGAATGGGGCAGTTGATCGTGCTCGACACCAAACGCGGATTCTACGAAGGCGAAGGCATCGTCTGCCGCGTCTCCGGCCGCGGCGAACCGGCCAAACGCGAAGTCCGCGATAACCTCCTCGGTGACGATTGGCCGAAATTCCTGAATCCCTGGCCGGTCACTGACAAACATTTCCTCGTCGCCTGCTGGCCGTCGGCGAAGTCGAACTGGGGCATTTATCTCGCCGACGTGTTTGACAATCTGGTGCTGTTGCGCGAGGAACCGGGCTACGCGTTGCTGGAGCCGGTCCCGCTCGCGCCACAGCCGGTTCCGCCGGTTCTGCCCGACAAGATCGAGCCGGGCCGCAAAGACGCGCTGGTCTATGTCCACGACCTTCATTCAGGACGCGGCTTGGAAGGTGTTCCGCGCGGCACGGTCAAAAGCCTCCGCGTGTTCGCGCACGATTTCGGTTACCCCGGCCTCGCCGGTCCCGATAAGATCGGTTTCCATGGCCCGTGGGAAGTCATGCGGATTCTCGGCACCGTGCCGATTGAAACGGATGGCTCGGCGTTCTTCCGCGTCCCAGCCAACACGCCGTTGGCGTTGCAGGCGCTCGACGCCAACGGCCAAGCCGTCCAACTGATGCGGAACTGGTTCACCGCGATGCCCGGCGAAAAGGTCTCGTGCATCGGTTGCCACGAAACGCCGGGCGACACGACAAAGCCGCGCCCGGCGCTTGCCGCCAAAATCACACCGCGCGACCTGACGCCGTGGCACGGCCCGTCGCGCGGGTTTGATTTCGCGCGTGAAGTGCAGCCCGTGCTTGACCGTTATTGTGTCGGCTGCCACGACGGCAGCAGCGGCAGACCCGATTTGCGCCCGTTGTCGCAACGGCCCGACTACCTCGGCTCATTCGTCAGCAAGATGTCCATTGACCGCCTGCATCCAACAATGCGCGCCGCCACCGGCGGGCGCGTGAAATACACCCCGGCTTACGAAGCGTTGCGCGCCTACGTCCGCGTGCCGGCTGTCGAGGATGACGTGAGCATGTTGATACCCGGCGAGTTTCATGCGGGCACCAGCCCGTTGATTCAGATGCTCCGCAACGGCCACCACGGGGTCAAGCTCGACACCGAAGCGTGGGACCGTTTGATCACATGGATTGACCTCAACGCACCCTGTCACGGCACATGGAGCGGTGTGTTCCCCATCCCAGATAATTTGCACCAACGACGCCTCGAACTCCGCAAACTCTACGGCGGCCCGACCGAAGACTTGGAGGCCGACGCCGCGCTCAAACCCGCCGTCCTTCAAACGGCCGCCGTTCCGGGCTGTAGCCGCGAGCCTGCTCGCGGCCCGCAGAAAACGCAGCAATCCACTACCCGCCGCGAGCAGGCTCGCGGCTACAGAAGCAGCACACTCGACCTCGGCGGCGGCGTCACGATGAAACTCGTCTGGATCCCGCGCGGCTACTGGATGGGCGCGTGCGAAGTCAGCAACGAACAGTTCCGCCGGTTCGATCCCGCACACGACTCGCGTTACTACGCCAAACGCCACGCCCGTAATGACGATGAAGGTTTGACGCTCAACGATCCGCATCAACCCGCCGTTCGCGTCGCGTGGACGCGCGCGATGGATTTCTGCCGATGGTTGTCGGGGCAAACCGGCATGAAAGTGACGTTGCTGACCGAGGCGCAATGGGAACACGCCTGCCGCGCCGGCACCACGACGCCGTTCCACTTCGGCACGCTCGACACCGATTTCTCGCCGTGGGCCAACATGGGCGACTCGTCGTTCGCCGGCAAATCGCCCGTCGCCGGCATTTTCCAGATGACCGGCGGACTCGATCATCTCATCGTCGAAGGCGCCGCGCTGGCCGACGCGCGCTTTGACGACCGCGCCATCGTGACCGCGCCCGTCGGCAGCTACAAACCCAACGCGTGGGGTCTGCACGACATGCACGGCAACGCCGCCGAGTGGACGCTCTCCGACGACGGCCCGAACAAAGTCGTGCGCGGCGGCTCCTTCTTCGACGCGCCGAAACACTGTCGCAGCGCGTCACGCATTTCCTACCCATCGTGGCAGCGCGTCTTCAACGTCGGCTTTCGTGTCATCTGTGAAGCGCCGGAACAAATCGTGACAACCAAACAGGACTCGAAACCATAAGAGCGTGTTTGAAAATCCGAGTTGAACAGGCGTCCCGCCTGTTCCGTCATGGAAACTACAAGGAGAACAGGCGAGACGCCTTGTTCAACACCGCCACTTTACGAATTTCAAAACACGCTCTAAGAGTGTGTTGGTGTAGCGGCGTTTGTGTCAAACGCCAAATTCCGCGGCAAATCAACAAGTCGGCGCTTCGCAGAAGCGCCGCTACACCATCAAACACGCTCCCGGTCAACCTGGTGGCGTTGTGTTTCCTCCTACGCTAGAGCTGCGGCGGACAAGTCCGGATGAAAAACGTCGAGTCTTGCGCCACGCAGGACTTGCCTTCGACTCTCTGTCGAAAGTATTCTCCGAGCCGAAAGGAACACATCGAGTAACAATATGGGGAGAATCCGTCGCGGCGGCTACACGTTCATCTGGTGGTTGGGCGATCACCCACCCCGCCATGTTCACGTGTTCGACCGGAAGGGACAGTTGATTACGCGCGTGAATCTCGTTACAATGCAGCCGATGGATGCACACCACCTCAATCACCGGATCATCGAACTGATTCGCGCGCTCCAGCGGGAGGGCCGGCTGTGAAAACCGGACTGCACAATCTCAAAGCGCCGTTTGGCACGGCCAAGTTCTCGAAGATCAAGAATGTCCGTTACCTCAGTTGGGAAGACGCCTTTGACGTGGAGTTTGCGGATGGACTGTGCATTCTGGAGCCACACGCCTCCATCCGTCGCGCCAACAACATCTCACCGCAGGCGACGTTCGTCTCGCTCGAAATCGAGGATTGGTGTCAGAGTGGTTTCTACGTCCAATACGACACTGGTGAAGTCGCCGAGGTTTCCTGGTCATTCATCCGCGAACAACCTCCGCAACAGCCGAGAAAAGTCGCCGAGACACCAGCCAAGTACACAGCGAGACGGAAGAAATAACCGCAAACGTCGTCGAGTCTTGCGCTGTCGCTTATTCTCATGCTAAGCACTTGGCGTGAGCACAGGAGATAGACCATGACCAATCAAGTCCGCGCCGGTGTCATCGGCACCGGCTTCATCGGCCCCGTTCACCTCGAAGCGTTGCGCCGGCTCGGCGTGCGCGTCACCGCGCTCTGCGACCTGCCCGACCGCGTCCGCGCTGCTGCCGACAAGTTCGGCATCCCGGAAGCATTCGGCGATTACCGCGAGTTGCTGCGTTCGCCGAACGTGGATGTCATCCACATCACGTCGCCAAACCGATTTCACTGCGAGATGTCGCTGGCGGCGTTGCGCGCCGGCAAACACGTCGTCTGCGAGAAACCCCTCGCGATGAACACACGCGAGACGGCGCAGATCGTCAAACTCGCCCGCGCCAGCGGCAAGGTGTTCGCCGTGAACTACAACGTCCGTTTTTATCCCGCCGTGCTCACGCTCCGACAGATGGTCGCGCGCGGTGAACTCGGCGACATCATCCACGTCAACGGTTCCTACATGCAGGACTGGTTGTTCAAGGAGACCGACTACAACTGGCGTCTCTTGCCGCAGGAAGGCGGCAAGCTCCGCGCGGTCGCCGACATCGGCACGCATTGGATGGACACTGTCTCGTTCATCCTCAGCAGCGAAATCAAATCGGTGTTCGCCGACCTCGCGACGTGGCACAAGACGCGGAAGCGTCCGCTCGGCGAAGTGCAAACATTCTCCAAGGCTGACACCGCGATGAAATACGCGACGTACCCGGTGAAGACCGAGGACTTCGCCAGCGTGTTGCTGCAATTCGCCGACGGCGCGCGCGGTAATCTCGGTGTCTCGCAAGTCGCCGCCGGACGGAAGAACTGCATCCGCATCGAGATTTACGGCAGCAAGAAGTCGGCGTGGTGGTGCTCCGAAGTTCCGGAAATGCTCCGGTTCGGAAACCGCGACGGCGCGAACGAGACCGCCGTCCGCGCCACGCCCGCGTTCGGCGATGGCGCTGCTGGTTTCATGGATTATCCGCCGGGCCATGTCGAGGGTTTCCCCGATACCTTCAAGATGCTGTTCCGAAACATCTACGCTGCCATCGCCGGCAGCAAAGGCGAACGTTTCTTCGCCACCGCCGCCGATGGCCACCAAGAGGTCGCCGTCTGCGAAGCGATCATGAAGAGCAACGGCGCAAAGAAATGGATGAAAGTTTAACAAATGAACAGCCAAGACGCGAAGACGCCAAGGGAAAGAGGGCTTAGCGCCTTAGCGCTTTCGCTGTTAACCAAATCGAGAGGAGAACTATGAAACTAGGATTCGTCAGCGCCATATTGCCGGAATTGTCATTGGAGGAAGTGTTGAAGTTTGCGGCCGCCGAGCGGCTCGCGTGCGTCGAGATCATGTGCTGGCCCGTCGGCAAGGCCGAGCGCAAATACGCCGGCATCACGCACATTGACGTGACCGGCTTCTCAAAAGCGCAAGCCGACGATGTCAACGCGCTTTGCGCCAAGCACGGCGTCGGCATCAGCGGTCTTGGCTACTATCCGAACCCGCTTGATCCGAACCTCGAAGGGGCGAAAGTGGCGGTGGAGCATTTGAAGAAGGTCATCCTTGCGGCGGAGAAACTCGGCCTGAAGAACGTCAACACCTTCGTCGGACGCGATTGGACGAAGTCGGTTGATGACAACTGGCCGCGTTTCCTGAAGACTTGGAAGCCGCTCATCGCATTCGCCGAGGACCACGGCATCAAGATCGGCATCGAGAATTGCCCGATGTTGTTCACGCGCGACGAATGGCCCGGCGGAAAGAACTTGTTGACGACGCCGGTGATTTGGCGACGTGCGTTCAACGACATCACGAGCAAAAATTTCGGCCTCAACTACGATCCGTCGCACTTCATCCTGCAACACATGGACCCGCTCTCGCCGTTGTGCGAGTTTAAGGACAAACTCTTCCACCTGCACGCGAAAGACGTCCGCATTCGTTGCGAGTGCATCAACAACGTCGGCATCTTCGCCTACCCGCTCGAATGGCATCAGCCGCGCATCCCCGGCTATGGCGACATCAACTGGGCGCGGTTCATGGGCGCGTTGATGAACATCGGCTACGACGGCCCCGTCTGTATCGAAGTCGAGGACGACACCTTCGGCAAGACGCTCGAAGGCCGGCAAGCCGCCGTCAAAGTCGCGCGCAACGTTCTCCAACCGTTCTTCGCCTGATCATGAAATACACTTACGAACAACTCGCCAAGATGATTGACCACTCGCTCCTGCATCCGACGATGACGGACAAGGAGTTGGAGGACGGCTGCAAACTCGCCGCCAAATACGGCGTCGCGTCCGTCTGCATCAAACCATACGCCGCCAAGCGAGCGGCTGAACTGCTCAAAGGCACCGGCGTCAACGTCGGCTGCGTCATCGGTTTCCCGCACGGCAACTCCTGCACGGAATCGAAACGCTACGAGACCGAGTTGGCCTGTCGCGACGGCGCCGTCGAAATTGACATGGTCATCAACATCGGTAAAGCCCTCGGCGGCGATTGGGATTACGTGGAGCGTGACATTCGCGCCGTTTGCGATGAAGCGCACAAACACGGTGCGAAGGTAAAAGTCATCTTCGAGAACGACTACATGCCGAACGACGAAATCAAGATCAAGCTCTGCCAGATTTGCGAGCGTGTCGGTGTCGACTGGGTGAAGACGTCCACCGGCTACGGCTTCGTGAAACAGAAAGACGGCAACTACAACTACAAAGGCGCGACGGAACATGACCTTGCGTTGATGCGCACAAACGTTTCAGCGAAAGTCCAACTCAAAGCTGCCGGTGGTGTCCGTGATCTCGATGGCCTCATCAAAGTCCGCGACCTCGGCGGCACGCGCTGTGGCGCGACGGCCACTGCCGCGATGCTCGACGAATACCGCCGTCGTGAAGCCGCCGAGAAAGCCGGCAAGAAAACCGACGGTGCTACCGGAAAGCTTGGTGCCGGTGGTTACTGATTCTTCGCTCGTATCAACGGGTAATACGCGCTAGTCTACGCGGAGAAACGGAGGGATTGCCGTGAAACGAATCAGCCTCATCGTCTTGGCCACTGCTGTGGTGCTGGCCACAACCACAATGACAACGGGCCAGCAGTCCGACAAGGACATGGCGCAAGCGATGATCGCCAAGGGTGAGGTTATTGAGATTCCGGCAAACAGCGATCAGGCATACGTGATCGGACGGCTTCCAGCGAGATCGGTCATCTATCTTCAGTATGTCGGAGGCAGGTGGAAATCTTGGGGCAAGCTAGCAACGGCTTCTCCGGATGATCCCAAGGCCGAGCGTGGCAACCAAGTTCGTCTCGCAATAGCTGAAGTGCCGCCAAGCGGCGGGCAACGTGTGCTCGCTGTCGTTCCGCCAAATACCCGGACGGAGCCTTTTTTCTACGTCACCAATCGCGATCTGGAGAAGGTTGTGTTGCGCATCAACGCCGACGGGAAAGTTCTTCAGACGAATCCGGGAAGTGTGAAGTATCGGATCTATGTGCAAACGCCGACTTCGCCGCCGCCAGTTGTGCCACTCGTCAGCTCGACCCGGTCGCCAGTTCCGCCGGGAGCGTCACTCGCAGTGCGTTTGGCTACCGCCGCGGAGACGCGATACAACCAGTCTTTGGCAGAAGCCACCCGTCAGTATCTTGCCGATCTGGACGCCGCGTTACAGGCAGTCATGCGGGCTGGGAACCTCTATGATGCCAATGCCATCCGCAACACTATCCGCGAAATCAAAGAAGGCAAACCGGCTAGTTCACCATTAATGAACGCACTTGCTAAGACTGCCAAGAGCCGCTACGAATACGCAGCCACGTCAGCAGTGCAGCAATACATCCGCGACCTTGACGCCGCGCAAAAGGCTGCGCTGGAGGCCAAGAATCTCGACGAAGCCAATGCCATCAATGCGAAACGCAAAGAACTGGAGCGTTGGAAGCACTGAACCGACAGCACGCGCCCTGTCCATGTGTCCGAAACAAAACACGAACACGCGGCCTTGTCTTTGGGTGATACCTAGTAGTACGAGGTATCATGGGTTGGCCGGTTCGACGGAGGATTTCGCTTTGCTACCGGGCGATGGGTTCCAGTGGAATCCATCTTTGCTTCTCACCGGCTGTTAGAGCGCCTAACGGGTGGTGTTCTGTAGCTACGGC
>CAZNOK010000056.1:0-24798 GCA_964574605.1 uncultured Verrucomicrobiota bacterium | reverse complement strand
CCTTTCGGGTGTGAATAGATTCAGTCACTGCCTAACATTATTATTAGCCGGACGATTGTGCACGGCATCGTACACGAATGACTTTTGCAAATCGTTTCATTACGCTGCGTTTATGAAAGCAGACCTCCGAATTTCTGTAAAGGATTGATTTCGCACGCGCCCGACCGTTCCCCGTCGAAAGGCCATGCCGATGTTCCGGTTTTGTTCCGGCTCTCTTTGTTCGTCATCCTGAGCGAAGTCGAAGGAACTCTGCACCGCTCCGACACCAATTATTCAGAGATGCCTCGACAAGCTCGGTATGACAACAGACAGAAAGATGTTCCGGTTCGTGTTCTTCGCACTTTTCGTGGTGAGCTAACGCCTCTCCTCTCCGCCGCAAAGTGCTTGCATGTCGGCGCGCGGCTTCGCATGATGCGGGCGCATCGGAAGGACCCCTATGAAAACACCATTCACGAAGATTGAAGGCGCTGTCACCGCGCCGCGCGGATTCCGCGCTGCCGCCGTCGCTGCCGGTATCAAGCGCGGCGGCAAATTGGATATGGCGATGATCGTGTCCGACACGCGAGCGACCGCCGCCGCGACGTTCACGACCAACCAAGTCAAAGCCGCGCCGGTCAAGGTGAGCATGCAGCACATCAAGAAGGGCAAGGCCTGCGCCATCGTCGTCAACAGCGGCAACGCCAACGCCTGCACCGGCACCATTGGCCTCATCCACGCCGAAGCGATGGCCGCCGCCGTTGCGCGCCGCATTGGTTGTCGCGACACCTGCGTGCTCGTCTGCTCGACTGGCCGCATCGGCGTCACAATGCCCATCGTCAAGATCGAAGGCGGCATCAAGAAACTCCTCGGCAGCCTCTCGGCGAAGGGCGGACCCGCTGCCGCGAGGGGAATCATGACGACCGACACGTTCCCGAAGCAAATCGCCGTCCGCGTCAAAGCCGGAACAAAAGTCATTCGCATCGGCGCCATCGCCAAGGGCGCCGGCATGATTGAGCCGCACATGGCGACCATGCTCTGCTTCATCACGACCGATGCCGCCATTCCGCGCGCTGCGCTCCAGCGGGCGTTGCGTATCGCCGTGAACCAGAGCTTCAATCGCATCACCGTTGACGGCGACACGAGCACGAACGACACCGTCATCTGCCTCGCCAACGGTCTCGCTGGGGAATTCCCGATCGCGCTGTTCCAAGAGGCGCTCAACTTCGTCTGTGCCGAGCTGGCCAAGATGATGGTGCTCGACGGCGAAGGCGTCAGCAAATTCGTCACCGTCAACGTTGCCGGCGCGGCCAACGACCGCGATGCCGACATCGCGGCCCGCGCGGTGGCCAACTCGACGCTGGTGAAATGCTGCTGGTGCGGCGGCGACCCGAACTGGGGCCGGATCATGGACGCGCTTGGCTATTCGAAAGCGAAAGTCGAAGAGGAAGCGGTGGACATTGCGTTCAACGGCGTCCCCGCCGTCCGCAACGGCCTCGCCACGCACACGCCGCTGGCGCGGCTGAAGAAGATCGTGGCCGCGCCGGTGTTCGCGGTGGACATTGACCTGAACCTCGGTCATGGCCGTTGCACGATCCACACCTGCGACCTGACCGAGCGCTACGTCGCGTTGAACAAAGGCGAGTAATTCCAACCGGAACAAAACTGGAACATTTGCAAATGCCATCGAACAACAGCGAATCGTTATTCACAGACGCATTGTGGGTGAAATCGGATCGGGAGGAACTGTCCGAGACCGAGAGAAGTGAGGCTAAGAAGCGTCTTGCTGACGACATAGTCCGCCGCATCCAGAAAAGCGGGGAGTGCCATCTTCGTTGTCTCGGTGCCCGCAGCCTGTACAAGGCGGTTCTCGCTCTGACGCTGGCCCGTGGGATTTTCACGACATGCGGCGACGAGCTGTGCTGGTTGACCCACTTCATCAGTTGTAACGGTGGGGGTAAAACCATGACCGGCATAGGAATCATTGCGGTTTCCGGAGAAAGTAGGGGATGAGGCAAACTTGTCTCAGAGAATCAATCGTTGCGGGGAAGCCTCAACTTGACACGGACTTGAATTCAGTGGGTTTCTGTTAGACCAGCCTCAAACCGATTCAGACGGTGCCACGCCAAGTGTGTTGGCTCCGGCCAATACTTCGGGTCTTGCGGCAGGAAAAGCCGGTGGCCATCGAAGTCGGCGAGTCTCTGACCGGGGACGCCCTCTTCAATGAACTTCTCACGGTTCACGACCACTCGGTAGTCGTCGGTAATGGACCAGAGGCCGCGATCAAATTGCCAGTGGGCATTCTTGCAGAGAGCGAGGCCGTTGCGTGGGTCATTGTTGCGGCTCGCGCTGAACTCGTGGATGTGTGCGGCGTCGACGATGCTTTCCATGTCGAGCGTGGTCATCCGGTAGCCAGTCAGCGCGCAGGTGTGTTTGTAAGCGACGACAACGACTTCGATGCGGAAGCGGGCGTCGCGTCCGCGTTCGACGGGCGCAGTGTAGAGTACGCCGGTTTCCTTGGCCTTGTCAGCGGCAACCGTCGGAAGGCACAACAGCGTGTCGAGAGCGACGCGTTCTTCTGTGCGGAAGTACGGTGGTGTTTGGATTAGGAGGCGTTTGGCCTTGTCGCGGAAGCAAGCGTCACGGAGGCAGTCGAGGAATGCGGAGTCGAGATGGACTTTGGCGGTGAGGTTTTTGTCGGGTGATGGTTGGCCGCTGGACATGAGCGGTTGCCAGATGCCGGAAGTCTTGATGTGGTGGAAAGGGAGGCGAACATCGGGGCGTGCCTTGCGGCGTTCGGCAACGACCGACCAGTACACGCTGAAACGGAAGGCAAGATCGGGTGACAGCTTTAACTCCGGGCCGGTAATCTCGCCCCGGTCAGCCATATCTAAAATGACGAGTAGCAAAAGCGGTTTGTGGGGTGCCGGGTCACCGTCGGTGCGAGCGATCTTGAGGGTCGCGAGTTTGTGTAGCCAGTATGACTGGTCTTTGGTCATGATGGGTTAGGCCACAATAGAAAGGAATTGTCGGTCAGAAGACAAACGACCCGCAGCGGTTTCGATAGGGCAGAATAGCAGCTAATGTTGCCAGTCAACTGAGTTCTCCATCGGCGCGGGGTATGCCAACATAGGCCGGGTTTGGCAAGCTTGCGTTAAGTTCCGGTTTTGTTCCGGCTTCTGGTCGCATTAGCGGTTCTGATGGTGGCTGCAAATTGCTTGCAAGAGGCGGTGGGTCTTCGCATCATGCGTTCCCAGATGAAACGACCGATGCTTATAGCGGCGCTGTTGTTGTGGATGGTTCCGTTGCTGGTCATTACCGTGCTGGTGGCGCGAAACCCCTCGCGTCGCTCGGCGATGATTGTTTATCATCAGGCCGCCGATTACTGGATGGCGCAAGCGCCGCTCTACACGAACCCGTTGGAATACAACTACCTGCCGGTCTACGCGCCGTTGTATGCGCCGTTTCATTGGATGCCGGTGCCGGTCGGCGACGTGTTGTGGCGGTGGATGGCGGCGGCGTTGCTGGCGAGCGGACTCTGGCGACTGACGCGCGGCTCAGACCGCGCGTTCCTGATTGCCACAGCGCTCGCGTTGTCGCTGAGTCTGGGTGCGTTACGCAACGGCCAGGCCAACGCGCTGCTGGCGGGGTTGGTGCTTCACGCGGCAGCCTGTCTCTCGCGTGAACAATGGAAGACGGCGGCACTGTTGATCGCGCTCTCTGTCGCCGTCAAACCAATCGCGCTCACGCTGGCGATGCTTGCGCCGCTGGTGTACCGGAAACTGTTCTGGCCGCTGGTGGCGGCGCTGGTGTTGCTGGCGGCGCTGCCGTTCGCGCTCGGCGCGCCGGCGTATGTGCTGGAACAGCACCGGGCGTTCGTGGCGAACCTGCGGTTTTGTTCGACGGTGACCACGCACCGGTTCGCCGACCTCAACGGGATGTTCCGCACCTTCGGCATCGAACTGCCGTCGGCGGTCTCGCTCGCTGTGCGCGTCATCGCGGGCGCGGCCACGGCGATTGTCTGGTGGTGCGCTCGTCGAATGGAGGAACCACAGCGGGCATTGTGGCTTTACCTGTTGGCGACGACGTACTTGATGTTGTTCAACCCGATGACCGAGACGAACGGCTACGTCGTCGTCGTCCCGGCGCTGGCGCTGTGGGCCGAGCGCGTCTTGTCGCAACCGGCCTTGCGTACGCTGGGCTGGGTGTTGGTCGGGATCGTGGTGGCGATGAGCCTGTTCTCGCCGACGCGGTTCAGTTTCAAGCTGTTCTGGTACCCGGCGATGACGATGGTGTTTTTCGGTTTGGTGAGCGCGCTGCTTTGGAGTAAAACCTCATCCCATGCAACAGATCATCGAGAAAGCTGATGTCCTGCTGGAGGCGTTGCCGTATATCCAGCGGTTTCGCAGTTCCACGTTCGTCGTGAAATACGGCGGCAGTTTCATGGACTCGCCGGACCCAAAGGTGCGCAGCGGCGTCGCGGCGGACATCGTGTTCCTCGAAGCGGTTGGTATCAATCCTGTCGTCGTTCACGGCGGCGGCAAAGCCATCACGAAAGCAATGGGAGCCGCCGGCATCAAGGCCAACTTCATCAAGGGGATGCGCGTCACCGACGAAGCGACGATGAAAGTCGTCGAGGACGTTCTCTTCAGCGTTATCAACCGCGAGATTGTCGAGATGATCCAGAAGCTCGGCGGCAAGGCGAAGAGTTTCAATGGGCGCGACGTGTTCAAATGCCGGAAGCTCGCACAGGATGGCGTGGACCTCGGTTACATTGGCGAGGTGGTGAAAGTCGAGACGGAGGCGTTGAAGAAGTGTTTGAAGACCGAAGTCACGCCTGTCATCAGCCCCATCGGCCTCGGCGTCGAGGACGGTCACGCTTACAACATCAACGCCGACGTGGCCGCCGCGAAACTGGCGATGGCCATCGAGGCGCGCCGTCTGGTGTTCATGAGCGACGTGCCGGGCCTGATGCGCGACCCGAAAGATCCGTCCACATTGATCTCGCACCTCGAAACGACGGAAGTTGCTGAGTTGAAGATTGCCGGTGTGATTGACAAGGGAATGATTCCGAAAGTGGACAGCGCCGTCGAGGCCGTCAACGCTGACGTGCATCGGGTTCACTTCGTGGACGGGCGGACGCCGCACAGCGTGTTGCTGGAGATTTTCACCGACAGAGGCGTCGGCACGGAAATCGTGAGATAGCGTTCTGTTCCGGCGGTCACTGCAGGAGCGGGAACAGGCTCGTGTAATCATCCGTCCACAACGGGATCATGACTGCCAGGTCGGGTTTGCTCGTCACCGCGCGCACGGCGGATTGTTCGAAGAATGATTCGTCGCGGCTCAACAGCACCCAGATCGTTTCGTAAGTGTTCCAATCCCATCCGTCATCGTCATAGTATGCCCCCTCACCGGCTGTGTCGCTGTTCAACGTTGCGCTGTGCAAGTGGAATTCCGCCGCCACGTTCGCCAACACCGGGGCGAGATTGATGTGGCGATTGGAAATGTGGACGGCAATCACGCCATCGGGCCGCAGGTGGCGCAGGTAAATGGCAAACGCCTCGCGCGTCAGCAGGTGCACCGGCACGGCGTCGCTGCTGAAGGCGTCGAGCGCCAGCAGATCGAATCCTTGCGACGGCTCGCGTTCCAACACCAGCCGCGCATCGCCGAGAACCACCTTCACCTCGGCGGGACTGTTGGCGAGATAACTGAACTGTTGACGGGCCACGCGTTCGACTGCCGGGTTGATTTCGTAAAAGCGGAACTGGTCGCCGCGCCGTCCGTAGGACGCCAACGTGCCCGCGCCCAGGCCGACGATGCCGACGATGCGTTTGGTCGGGTTCAACAAGTGTTGCCACGCAATCGAAATCCCGCTGCGCGAGGTGTAGTAGGACGTCGGCTGGCGGGCGCGGTCGGGATCAACGTATTGCAGTCCGTGCGCGATCTGGCCGTGTTGCAGCACACGGTAATGTGTGTGCGGATCGGATTGATCATAGTCCCACACCGACAACACGCCGTAGAAATTGCGGGCCACCGCCACCGCGCCCTGCGTCTCCTTTCGGCCTTGTTGAGCCAACGCCACCGACAGAGCCACCGCCGTCAATGCGCTCAGAGCGCACGCCCACTGGTGAGGATGGCTGGCGCGCCAACCCACCCAGGCGACGACGGGCACGACCAGCCAGATCAACCAGTGGAACCGCGCGGTGTGCGGCCAGCCGGACAAGAACAACGCGCGTTCACCCCCGGCCACCAGCAGCAAGCCCAGCAGCCACGCGAACAGCGTCCATCCGAGCGCGCTCAAGCCGGGCCGGTCGCGAAGGCAGACAAGGAAAAACAACACCAGACACAAACCAAGTCCCCAATGCAATTCGACGTAGGACTGAAACACCATCGGCGCAAACACCGCGACGGCCACGCCGCCCAACGCGCCGCCCGCGGAGATGAGCAGGTAGTAGGCGGTCAGGTAACGCGGATGCGGTTTCAGGCGGTAGAGTTCGCCGTGACAAACCATGCCGGCCACGAACAACGCGCCGCAGTAGCAACACACCTGTTGGGTGATCGAAGATTCAGCGCCGGCTTTCAAGATCCACACCACCGCCGCGACCGCCGGGCCAAGCGCCGCGCCAAACACCGCCCGCGAGTACCAGCGCGGATTGTCGAAACAGATGATGAACGTGACAAGGTACAACGCCAGCGGCAACACCCACAGCATCGGCGTGACGGCGATGTCCTGGCACATCTTGTTCGTCGTGGCGAGCAACACCACCACCGCGCACGCCGGCAACGCCAGCCACCACACGTAGCGGCTCCACTCCGGTTTCGGCGCGCTCTCTTCCGCAATCTGCTCGTGAGCCACGGCGCCGGCGTGCCGCCAGACGAACCACGCGGTCGCGGCGCACAGCGCCACGAAAATCCCCATGCCCCACGACCACCATTCCGTCTGGGCGCGCCGGGTGAAATTGACCTCGAACCAGAACGGGTAACTGATCAGCGCCAGCAGCGAACCGAAGTTCGACAGCGCGTAAAGCCGGTACGGCGAACGTTCCGGCTGAAGCCGCGCCAGCCACGCCTGCAACAGCGGTCCCGTCGCCGACAACACGAAATACGGCAGCCCGACCGTGCCGAGCAACAACAGCAGAATCCGCAACGCGGGCCGCTGACTGTCGGCCGGTTGCCAGCTTGTCGCCGGCGTGATCGGCAGCAACACGAGCGCAGCGACCAGCAGGCAGGCGTGCACCAGTACTTGTCGTCGCGGCGACAACCATCGCGTGGTGCCGTGCGCGTAAGCGTATCCAGCCAACAGCAACAACTGGAAACAGAGCAGGCAAGTTGTCCAGACCGACGGCGTTCCGCCGAACCACGGCAGGATGTATTTGCCGATTACAGGTTGGACTTGGAATAGCAGAAACGCGCTGGTAAAAATGGTCAGCGCGCCGATCAGCCGGCTCACAGTGTGGTCACGCCGCTCCGCCGGCGTGCCGGGAATGCGCGGCGACGGAGCGCCGCGGCTACAGTCCGGTGTGTTCATTGTCATTGCAGTTTCAGAATCCAATCCGCGATCTCGCGACGCATTTGTTGCCACTGCTCGCCGGTGAAACGCGTGGCGAGCGCATTGATGAGCGGCGACTCGCCGGCAGTGCCGATGACACCTTCGCCCATGACCAAGCCGGTGTCAGCATCCACGGCCTTCGAAATCCCGGTGGACGAAGTCGCCTTCACGGCGGGCCGCGCCTTGCGGATCAGGTTCCGCCAGCGGTCGAGGCATTGCTGCGCGACTGCGGCGTCTTTGGATTTACTGTTGGCGATGGCTTTCTCCAGCGTGGCGATGTAGCGGAGATCATCGCCGCCTTCGCGCATCGCCTCGTAGCAGCGCGTTGGAATGAGATCAGCGGGATCGGCGATACCGGGGAACGACAGTCCCCAATCGTGGCCTTTGGCCGCGGGACCGTCGGTGTCGTCGAACGGGTTCTCATGATACGCCTGATAGGTCCACGGGCAATGCGACGTGAACGGGCTGGCCCAGAGATAAACGCCATTGATAATGCGCGACCATTCCGGCGTCCAGTACGTGCCGCGGGCGTTATGGTAGAACCACGCTTCGTCACCGCTCGCTTTCAGTTCCGCGTCGTATTCATCCATCGTGTGTCCTGCCGCCAGCCATAGCTCGAACGTGTACCCGTGGTTGCAGCGCAGGTCCACAAACGGGTCGAGTTCCTTGCGCCACTTTTCCGCGAGGTCGCCGCGCGTGTGGAACGTGATGTAGAGCTTCGCTTCCGGCACCTGCCGCACGGCTTTGCTCAGATGGATATACGGGGCGAGGCGGTCGTTGCCGAACACTTCGTCCATGTGCGTAACGAATAGACGGAAATCCGGCGTCTGCCGTTGCAGCTTCACAAACTGTTGCATCGCATCCTTGGCGACCCGCTGGAATGTCTGCTCGTCGGTGCCCCGCGCCAAGCTCGCCAGCCCGCTTTCGAGAATCATCGTGCCATTGCGGAAGCCAGCCTGCCGCAGCCATTCGAGTCCCTCAGTCACCTCGGTGAAATCCGGCGCGAGCTTCTCGTAGCGGATGCCGATGTGAGCAAACAGATTTCGGATGCCATGCGCTCGCATGTCGTGCAGTTCACTGAAGAGGCGCTGTTTGTCGGCCATCATCCGGCTCATCTTGTAGTAGGAGGCCAACGCCTTGCGCGGATGTTCGACGAGCCGGATCGGCAGCACTTCCAACTTCACCGGCACAAGGAGCTTGCCGGCAGCGTGGGAGATGGTGACGTTGCCTGTGTAAGTTCCCGGCGACAATTTCTCCGGAACATCGAACGACAACCACACCTCGCGCAATTCGCCCGCCGGTATGTCGAGCGGCTCCCACCGTGGCAGGAAACGATTCACGATGTCGGTTTGCGTCGCCTTCGCAGTGTAAATCTTCCGCATCGGCGTGCGCACCACACGGCGGACGGTGATTTGTTTGCTGCTAAGCGCGCCCAAATCAGACACCTGCACGGTGACCTGTTTCAACGGTCGTCCGGCGACGATGAGGAACGTGGCTGGCTCGATTTCGCCGGGGGAGGCGAAGAGTACGATGCGCGGCTCGCGCGCCGGTGGCAGCTTCTGCGGGTCGGTGTCGTCGAGGTAGTTTTTCGGCAGGATGGTGATGCCATCGGGCGTTGCGCAGCGATAAACGCCTGGTGGCTCGTTGAACTTCCAGTCGTAGCCCAACTGCGTGCGCGCCTGCACCGGCTTGCCTGCGACGCGACCCTTATCGGCGTAACGCACAATGCGGCTGACGCAAAGTTCGTCGAACACGCAGTCCTCGCCCGACAAACGAATTGACTCCGGCTGCTGTTGCGGTGGCAACGCGCCGGTCTTCGATCCCACCTTCTTGCCGTCCAGCCACAACGCCAGTTCGCCGTCACCCCAGCAGGCCGCGACGTGATGCCATTCGCCGACTTTCCAGGCGCGAATATCGTGGTCAACGCGCCGATAAACAAAATTCGTTGAGCCGGCCGTCGTGCCGAACATGCCGATGCCGAACTTGCCGGTTGTGAGTTTGTTGATGCTGATCTGGTTGCGATTGCCCGCGGCGGCAGTGAGGATGGAGTGCACTTTGCCATCGTCGCCATTCCACTGCGGTTGAAACCAGAACTCGACCGTGCCCGCGCTGCCGGGGAAGTTCTGTTTGCCGCTGAACGTCAGCGTCTTTCGGCGGTCGAGCACGATGGCGCCGCCAAAACGGCCCTGCTTCGTCAAAGCCCCGCCGCCATCAGCCATGCTGAGGCCGAGTGAGTGATCGGCGTTAATGTTCTGGTCGAAGTGCGCCAGCAACAGCGTGTGCTCGTCCGGCACAAACGGCGCGTCGGCGAACGTCATCGTGGCACAGCCAGCCAAGACACACAGCAATCGTATTCTCATCGTTTACCCAGCAACTCCAACACCGCCGCCGTCATCGCGGTTACGCCCATTTTGATCGTCGGCTCCGGCACCGGCGCGTAGAGCGGAGAATGCAATGCTGGCAACGGATCGCCACCGTTTGCCGCTGTGGCGACGCGCTTTGGATCCACCGAGCCGAGCCAGAATATGCAAATTGGAATCTTCTCCTTGGTCCGACCATAAAGCCCGAAGTCCTCCGCGCCCATCATCGGTTTACGCGACTTCAAGGCATCCTTGCCGAACCACGTGCCAAACACACCAACCAAACGCTTGGTGAGCAGCGGATCATTGTAGGTGGCCTTCGTGCCCTCCGTTCCGCCGCTGACCTCTGGCGCGCGGTCTTCCGGCAGGCCCGCCGCCAGCGCTAGCCCGCGCGTGATCCGTTTGATGGCGGCGATTTGCTGTTCGCGCACCGCATCGGAGTACGACCGCAACGTCAACTGCAGTTTCACCTCGTCGGGAATGATGTTGTGTTTCGAGCCGCCGTGGATGGAGCCAACCGTGACAACCGCCGGGTCAGTCGGATCAATCTCGCGGCTGACAATGGTCTGCAACGCCAACACGATTTCCGCCGCGAGAACGACCGGGTCTTTGGTCTTGTGCGGCATCGCGCCGTGGCCACCGGCGCCGTGCACGATGATGTCCACGGAATCAGCATTGGCGAGGGCGAACCCTTCCGTGTAGCCGATTGTTCCCGTGGGGAGGTCGGAGGAAACGTGTAATGCGAGGCAGAAATCCGGCTTCGGGAACCGCGCGAACAATCCGTCGGCAAGCATTTTTCGCGCGCCACTGCCGCGCTCTTCCGCCGGTTGGCCGATGAACACCAGCGTGCCTTGCCAGCGATCTTTCATCGCCGTCAACACACGCGCCGCGCCGACGAGACACGTCATGTGGATGTCGTGGCCGCACGCGTGCATCAGGTTCACGGGGCGACTTTGTTCGTCTTTCGTTGTCGCCTGGCTCGCGTACGGCAGACCGGTCTGCTCCTTCACCGGCAAAGCATCCATGTCCGCGCGCACGAGCACCACCGGCCCGCTGCCATTGCGCAGCACGGCGACAACGCCGAAGCCGCCAACGCGTTCCGTCACCTCCAAGCCCAGCGTGCGCAGCTTGTCGGCGACCAGCTTCGAGGTGCGCTCCTCGTGAAACGAGAGTTCCGGATGCGTGTGGAGGTCTTTGTAGAACTCAAACAGCGAGGCATACTCGGCTTCCGCCCGCGCCTGCACTTGCGGACGCAAGCCCTCAGCGTGTCCGGACAGGGGGGCGGCCAGAAGTGCACAGACAGCCAAAATCACTGGTAGGGACGAGCCGCCGGCTCGTCCGCGTTGTCCACGTTCTGATGGGCGGGCGACCCAGCGGGTCGCCCCTGCCTCAACGGCGGGGAAGGGGGGATTCATTTCGCGCGCGAGTGTAGTTTTTCCGCAGTCGAAGTCAATCTCAGGGTGTAGTGCAAATCTCTGGGCAGGAACGCCGCCGTCCCGGCGGTGGGAAAAGACTGCGCTGTTGTGCGAGGGTCTCTCGACTTCGCACGAAACTCGACCGAAGGTCTCCCGGTCGGCACCGGACAAGGAGACGTCGCGGTCAGGTGACACGGCCGCGGTCAGGAGACCTGCGCCGAACGATGGACAAGGGCGCACGCAGTGCGCCCCTACTCAAGCACCACCACGGCGTAGAGTTTGAATGACGGGATTTCAATGCGTGGCCGCACGGCCAGCGTGCGCTCCGGTGCATCGGGCGTGAGCAGACGCAGCTTGCGGCATTTCTTCCAACGACCACCCAACTCCAGACTCAAGCCTCCGGGCGTTTCGCTTGTCGCATAGTTGACCAGATGAACAACGAGCCGGTTCTTGCCGAGTTCGTAGGCGTTCAACGTCACGGTGTCCGACCCGCGCAGACGCGCGGAGAACCGGTCACCGGCGACACGCTGAATCGTGGAGGCCAGTTCTGACAATGACACCGACTTGTCGAACGCGGGATTGTCACCGACAACGACCAGCTTGCCACCGTTGCTCTCGAATTTCCGGATGGCAGCAATCTGTTCTTGGCTCAAGAGCGATTGGCCTGCCACCACCAGCACGGGGAATTCACTCAGGCGGTCGAGGTTCTCGTCGAAGAGAACTTCCCACGCGAAGCCGCCGCGAATCAAAGTCTCCTCAGCACCGGTTACGAGCGGCCACGTCTTCTCGTTATCGAACACGGTGGAGGCGAACGTGTGCAGCACCGCCACGTCGCGGACGGGCTTGGCGTTTTGCCAGAGCGGTTCCTGTGCGCGGACGAAACGGAGATATTTCCCCAGCGCTTCGCGCAAGTCGGGGCGCTCGACGCGCATCTTGTCGCCTTCGCCCAACGGACGCAACGCCCAGTTGGGGCCGGGCAGGGCATTGTTGGCGGAGGCTTCGACAGTTTGCAGGCCGATTGCCTCGGCGGTGTCGGGCAGGCCGAGACCGGTCAGCTTGTTCTTCTTCCAGACGGTGGAAACGACGCGATAGCCGATGGCGTTGCCGTATTTGGAGGCGCGCACTTGCGACGTGAACACGCCGTTCTCGATACCGGGGAAGTTGCTGTTCTCGGCGAACAACAGGTCGAGATGACGACCCTGCCACGGCGCCCAGACGCTGCGCCGGTACGCGCCGTTGGCGTCGCGCGGAAACGCCGGATTGCCGAGCAGGATCACATCGGGCTTGATGCGGCGCGCGTGCGCCTCAAGGTCGGCTTGATACTCCGCGAGACTCTCGCAGCGCCAACGCACCCATTCCTGCACCACCGGGTCGGTGATGCGCTTCGGGGATTTCTCCGTCGGCGGCTGCTTCACGGCGAGGTCAGGAGACCTGCGCCGAACATCGGAGGGACGGCGACGGGCCATCCACGCGCGGAACGCCTTCTCGCAACGTTCGCAGTAGCACGGCTCGCAGTAATTGTTGTCGAAGTGCAAGCCGTCGAGACCGATCTCCTCCAGACCGATCCGGATGGCGCGTTTCATATAATCGCGGAACTCGCCGCAATGAATGCACGGCGCCCACCGGAACTTCGCGCCGCCCCACGTCCGCAACTGGCCTTTCTCATCGCGCTGAATCCAGTCCTTGACGTTCGGCACCTCGGCGAGGAACTGCTCGTAGTAAATCGAGCGCGACTGGCAGTAACCGAGAATCTTGACCCCGTGCCGGTGCGCGAACTTGACCAAGCGCGCCGTGTTCTGTTGCTCGGCCCGCTCGTGAACGAGACCGAACCCCTTGAAGAAATGCGTGACCCCGAGATTGACGCCGAGACCGGCCATCATCCGGACGACTTCCTCCGAGTGAAGCCGGTCATACCACTGCGGCATCCACGGCGCGGTCGTGTCCACCGCGCCGACCACGCCGCCGGTGCGCCGGTAATGATCCAACGGTTCCCAGCCCCACCACGACCAATACAGCCGTTGCTGCGCCGCCTTTTTCTTGTAGGCCGCGTCACCCGACGCGGCGGTTTCCTTCACCATTTCGCCACGTGAGGGTTTCTCCGCCGTAGGCGGACAAGCGCGGCCTACACCCGCAGCCAATCCCAGCGATAACCGGCACAACGCCAGCCCGCACGTCGAGCGGATAAGAAAATCTCGACGACCCATTTGCCCGTGTTTGGTTTTCATGTTCATAGTTCCTTTTTGCGAATACCGACCAAAGGCCAAAGAAGAACCACCGGGATCACATAGAAAGGCCAACTCATTAACCCCGTTGCGTTATAGACTGCATGACCAAGGATACAATCCCACAAGCTCCCGGTTTGTTCCCGCACGACACACAGCAACAGCATCAATAATCCTATACACATGAACGCAGGTAGCGAATCCGACATGCGGCTCCAGTGAAATACCGTTCCCACACCCAAGACGAGAAGTGTACTGACCCCTTTTCCGTAACCTCGACGGAAAGCAGGGTAAAGAAATCCCCGCATAACCGTTTCCTCGCAGAATGGAACCAACACAACACCGTACACAATAAAGAACCATCGACTCCAGTCTCCATTGTATGAGAACCGGCGATAAGCGTAGTCCATAGGCGCTAACCTCTGAGTCACAGCATATACACCAAGCAAACCAAGAGCGATTGCTATCCAACTGGCATACCATCCAACCCGAGTGAGCCGTTTAGCAGCACCCACTTCGTTTAGAAACTGCCGAATCGAACGCGCTCGCGAAAAGCAAAAGACTACAAGTAGAGGCAAAACCTCTTGAAAAATTAGATACCCAACCTGAAAGCCACGGGAATTAAGCCACATGCAGATATCCCGGCTTGTTCGCGCCCAAATCCGAAGCCACCCCTTAATCCCTAACTTCAACGCGATCAAGATGAGGGCACATATCCATGCATCGCTACCCTTCCAAAGGATACTAGTATTTAACTGTCTCTTCATGCCAATCACAAGCTAGGGCCGGAGCGCCTTCTCAGTAAAACTCATCGGGCAGAAAACCAAGTTTCGGTTTCTGGCGTCGAGATTGTCACCGTGGTCTGGTCGTGTCAAGCGTCGCGCGGCGTCGGTGCGTGTTCCGGTTTTGTTCCGTATGTCGAACGGAAAAGCCAGCTCTGCGCTGAAGAATCGTTCATCACAGTGATTGGCTGTGATCGCTCATTTAGGTCTTGGCTGGATCGCAATCCCGCCGAAATTCGTCGTGGATCCTTGCCCTAATGATCGGTATCGGAAATCTATGCATACGGACCGATACCCAGTGCTTTTCACATCCAGAAAACACAGAAGAGGGAAAATATCGCCGGGAACCACATAGATACCCCATGTCATTATCGGTGGAATATAGAAACTGCCATCTGGTAATGTGCTAACGGTCACTGGCGATGAGTGACTGTATGGACAGGTTAGCGTGACCTCTGCCTTTTGCACAGGCGTTTGCTTTTCGGCGTCGATCACCGCGCCTGAAACTCCCACTCTGGCTGTGTAACGAACTGGAAAGCAACTTGTGCATGCAGCAACCACCGATACCAACACATAAACGGAGAATTGCTTCATGGTGAAGACGCTAACAGTCTCTCGCTTGCCAAACAAGTTCCGTCTTTGCTCCAGATGCCTGAGTGTGGTCTGGCCGTGTCAAGCCTGGCGCAGCGGCGGTGGCGTGGGGGGCGGTCGCGGCGGTGTGGGTACACCTAGCCCCCACCACCTACACCATGCGTTGTCATACTTCTCATCGGTCATCCTCAAGTTTCAAGCGCTGACTCTCTTGTAGCCGCTTGAGTTCTCTGCTCAACACGGGAGAGACAAAAGTACCGTTCCAGTCCGTCTTGGAAGTCGCCTGATAGACCTGCCCCCATACGTGGCGGAGACCGACCACACCGAATGCGTTGCCGATATACTGCGTAAGAAGAAACACTGGGCGTCCTTCCCGGTCAAAGAAGCCCCAGAAACTTCTTTTCGGTGGTGCAAACACAGATGACTTCGCCAAGTATTCTCCCGGCTTGAACGACTCATCGAATGCCATTCTCAATCTGGATGGTGGGTGGAGCGCATGTCCTTTGGGAAGGAAAATAAAAACAAAACCTTCTTCCACATAGGTACTCGATTTACTCATGTCGAGAATGTGCTCCAACATCATGCAGTCTTGTTTCATTTCCCGAACCACCGGCGGAAAATGGCTTGAGCTTCCTTTGTTAGTTGCACAGCCCGTGATAACAGCAGCCAGCAGGACGATGAATGTTATCTTCACGATTCCGGTCCTCTCAGTATTTTGGTGTAGTGGTAACGGCTAGAAGCAGAATTAGGAATTGTCTCATAGATTCCACTAACATACGGTTTCCGTCGTGAAGATTGTCACCGTGGTCTGGCCGTGTCAAGCGCGGCGCGGCGGGTACGATGGTATTGACCAGTTGTGTGAGGCCACCTACACTATCGGCTACGCTGTGAAAGGCACAATACGCAATGTTTGGATAAAAGGGATCCTTAGTCATCAGGAGTCAGTGCTAACGTTGGCCCTTGCGATGACAACGTTGCTGTGTTCATGTGGCATGAGTTCTTGGGAGGACAGACAGAGGTCTTTAATAGAAGGTAGCCACGAGATTCAATATGCAGTAGTACGCGCCCCCCGAGGAGCGAACCTAACATTCTTGAGTGAGAAATGTCCGTCCATTACTTTGACAGACGAGCCCTTGAGGAAGGCAGTCCATAGAATACAAGATGCGTTTTCAGCAGCGGGGGAGAATATTCCCACTTTGAAAGTCTACTCCGGTCCCGGAAATCCGCGATACGGCTGTAGCCTTACAAATGTGCCACTTGGTCGGCTGCTTTATTACATCACTCAGTGCACCGGCACTCGCGCGGTCTTCCATCCGGAGTCCAACGTGATCATGATTGAACCTCGATCTATGCACGTGGACTAAGAAAACTGATCGCATCAGGCTGATTCAACTCTGTTTCCGTCGTGGAGATTGTCACCGTGGTCTGGCCGTGTCAAGCGTGGCGCGGCTAATCCCGAACAACGTGCGTGGAGTCGGACACAGCAAGTAGACGAACGTAACTGCATAGAGCGACAAATACGACAATGCCATGAACACGCCGGAGAGACTGAAATGGAGAAGCACCCTCGGTAGGATGGACAGAAAATACCATCCGATGCCGGGACACAATAGGAGAGCCAAGAACCAGAGAGGTTTCTGGGGTCGGAACATTCCGGCGGCGACGCCCATCGAAAGAACTGCGGCGACGCCAAAGAACACTCCCAGCTTTCGCATGTACGAAGCGCTGTCGGGATACATGCATATCATCAACAAATTACCATAAACGCCATAAAGCAGGTACAGCGTTGACAACGCCCACAAGATACCGAGCAATTTCATCGGGAGAGGAATCAAGCTTGGTGGTTTGTTCATCGTTTCCTCATTTTCGTTTTCGCTTGGCGCGAACGACAAACTCCGGCTCAATCCAAATGGTATCGAGCTTTGTGACCTCCAACTTCAGATGGCCGTAATCATCGAAGCCCTCGACACGGAATGTCTTGCCAAGTGCCCGCTTGAACACTTCAGGTGTGTTGATGCCCGCTGTATCAGTCAACCCTGTGGGAATCTTTTTGATCGTAACGAAGTCCCCGACTTTGAAAGCTTGTCGTTTTGTTGCGGTCACGGGTTTCTCGCGTGGAGATTGTCACCGTGGTCTGGTCGTGTCAAGCGTGGCGCGGCGTCGGATGAACTGGAGAAATGTTCCGGTTTTGTTCCGGCTGACAGAAGGTTCAACGTCATATCATCCCCGCGTTATTCGTCCCTTCCAGACCACAACGTTATTCGATACACAAGCTGTGAAACCGACTGTTATTAGATTGGGACTGTCCAGCATCGCATCCAGGAACTCCGGAAAGTTGTACTCAATGAAAACACAGCCATTGTTCGTTGTCGCTCGATTAGGCGGTCCAAGTGTCTCGACGAGCTTGGAGTAGCTGACGCCAGGTTCAATGATTACATCTGCTTGTGCAATCAATCGTTGCAGTTGCTCGCGCTGTGGACGTATTCTTCTCTCACGCTCAGCGACTTTAGGTGCTGTGATACCCTTGCCGCTGGTCAGCATATTCCCCAGCATGTCAACATTGAAGGCTATGGAATGATACCCCGAACGATCCACATAGGACACAACCCAGCAGGGAGAATGTCCGAGTGGTTCACGTGTCAGCATGTAACGACTCGGAAGGAATGTAAAACAGGTGCTGTATCGCGAATACTCGTCTTTTTGCGGGGCCATTAAGCAATCGCAAGCAAGCTGAGCTCTGCGACCGGATAGCCAGATTAGAGCTAGCGCGACGAAACCGAGCGAGCCAGCAGTAACCGCTATTCTTCGTATTCGGATTTGCATGTCAGTCCTTGCAGAGCATGAGTAATCTAACGCTGCTATTCACTGAACCGATGAGCCGAAAAACAAATCCCCGTTTCTGGCGTGGAGATTGTCACCGTGGTCTGGTCGTGTCAAGCGTGGCGCAGAGAGTGGTCAGCAAGGCGGCACTTAGCAAGGGAACGGAAACGGGTATGCTGTCGGCGGTCGGGATGGCGACGCGGCCATGGCCGTTGTAAGTCAGATTTGCATTGCCGGTGCCTCCGGGCCGGGTTCAAGAACCTGACTTGAGTCGTGGCGGCGCGTCCCAGCGTTCCGCTGCGCCGTTTTTCTGTAACTAGCGTGTTATCAAGCGGCTGAGCAACTACACCCAATGGTTGGGTGAGTTTTCCGAGCCGTCCGGTGGGTTTCCCGGGCCATTCGGTGAGCTTCCCGGACCGTTCCGCGAGCATCCCGGACGGTCCGGCGAGCTTCCCGGGCGGTTTCGCAAGCTTCCCGAATGGTTCGGCAAGCTTCCCGGACCATTCCGTAAGCTTCCCGGATGACTCAGCGAGCTTCCCGGACCGTTCCGCAAGCTTCCCGGACGGTTCCGTAAGCATCCCGGACGGTCCGGCGAGCTTCCCGGATGGTTCAGTGAGCTTGCCGGACGGTTCCACAAGCTTCCCGGATGGCTCGGCGAACTTGCCGAGCCGTTCGGAGGGGGCGGTCAGGGTTTAGGCCAGCGGAGGTGTTTGTGGAGGAAATCGAAGGGTGATTTCAGCGGCGTTTCTGGTGCTGGCCGAAATCTCCCTCCATGATGCCACGGAAAGAAAGGTCTTCGTCCAAGTCCGGCCAGTGAAGGCCGTAGGGGGAAATTCCGATATTGTTCAGTTGCGCGTCGGTGCCGCGAGCCAGACGCGGATTCTGCGCGACCGGGAAGCGAATCTCGACACCACTCTCCATCGTGACGATGATGTGTTGGTCACGGCAAGTCGCTTTCAAAACTGTGTCAGTCAAGGTACTCATGCCACTTCTGAATTATAAGCTCTCTGTGCTCTTGCGCAAGCTCCTCGGCGCGCGCCAATTCCTGAACTTTAAGTCGCTGTGACTCGCGTAGCTCGACGCGGTCTTCCATGTCGAACACCGCCTCGCCACTGCCTCGTCGCACATGGACGTGAATAGGCCGGTGTTCGTTGCTGTAGAAGAAGAACCGGTATCCATCTTTCTCGAAGAGGCTTGGCATGCGCCATCAGGGTAACGATTGAGCGGCGGAAGGCAAGTCTTCTTTCACGAACTTTCGATGCTGTAGTCACGCCGCTCTGCCGGCGTGCGCGGCGACGGAGCGCCGCGGCTACAACCCGGTCACGGTTTGGGCCAGCGGAGGTGTTGGTGGAGGAAATCGAAGGTGCCTTTGCTGTTGATCATGTGCGGGCCGTTGAACCATTCGATCTCGCATCGGTCGCCGATGCCGAGCTTGGCCTCGTACAGGAACCGGACCTTGGCGAACTCGTAGCCGACAGCTTCGTCGGAGCCGACGCCGTCGAAGTGGCCGCGCTCGACCATGAATGGCCGCGGCGCAATCAGCGCCGCCATCTCGGCGTAGTTGAACGTGCTGCCGAGGTCGAACTCGAAGATTTCGTATTCACCGGTCCAGACGTAACTGTGCGGCATGCGGGTCGAGGCGTTTTTGGCGACCCACTCGTTGAAGTCGCCGGAGCAGATCGAGAGGCAATAGTTGTCCACCAACGGCGGGATGCGCATGGCGCTCTTGCCGCCGTAGCTGAGGCCGTAGAACGCGATCCGTTGCGGGTCAACCGCCGGCAGCGTCTTGAGCCAATCGGTGATCTGCTGGTGTTGCGGGACTATGATCGAGAACAGCGTCTTGCCGAGCGGGTTGGCTTTGCGCTGCAACGTACGGAACCGGTCGCCGAAGATGTAGAGGTTCTGCGGCGCGAACGTGATGAAGCCGCGCTCGGCCAGCGTCGTGGCGAAACTCTGGTAGGCGCGGTGGCCGCCCATCACGTCCGTCGGACGGCCTTCGAGTCCGTGCTGGCAGATGACGACCGGACGTTTGTCGCCGGTCTTGATGTCTTTCGGCAGGAGCAGAATCCCGTAGGCGATCACGTCGGGGAAGACATCGAGCACGACTTCGTAGGCGGTCCATTTGTCGGTTTCCTTCCACAGACGGCTGCGCGGATTCGCCGGCAACAGCGGCTGGTCGAACTTGCCGATGACTTCGTTGTAGAAATGGTCGCGATACCACACAACGCTCTTCTGGTATTTCTCCAGCGACGAGGTGTCGAGCTTCTTCATGAATTGCGCGCGGACGTACTCGCTTTCCCTGAGCAACCACTGGTTATGCCGGTCAATCTCGTGGAACTGCCTAGCTCGGCGCTGGGATAGTTGAACAGGCGTCTCGCCTGTTTTTGATTGAACAGGCGAGACGCCTGTTCCACGAAGAAGTGCTTTCAATGCCTCGTCGTCGTTCAAGACGAGTTCGACGGGAACGGCAGCGCGCGTGATTTCCTTTTTCACGTCTTCCAACTTCGGGCTGACGAGGCGGCCGGGGGCGCCGCCCTGGCTTTCGAGCGTAAGTTCGGGACCGGGCGAGGCAGCGACGATGAGTCTGCGCGGCGCGATCATCGCGGCGAGGTCGGCGTCGCGGAAGTGGTTGAGCAAGCCGAAGACGTTGCGGTCAATCGGTTCCTGCCAGATGTTGCGCCGGTCGTCGAAGTAACCGCTGACGAGCGCGGTATCAATCCGCGTGTCGAGCGCGGCGGCGTAGAGCGCGAGCATCCCGCCTTCGCCGTAGCCGGCGACGGCGATTTTGGCGTCGTTTTGTTTGGCGAACCAGTCAACGACGGCGAGTACCTTCTGCACTTCGTAGCCGATGAGATGCCGGCCAAGCTCGAACGCGCTGCGGTAAAGGAACTCTCGGCTCGACACGGTGGATCGGTTGTTACGCTTCTCAAGGCGTCGGTCAATCAGCACGGGCACGACGACACGGCAACCGCTCGCAGCAAGGTATGTCGCACGGTCGCACTGTTCCGGCGTCTGGTCGGCATCGGGAATGGCGACGACGTTGAGGACGGGTTTGCCGTTGGGCTTGTAGAGTAAGCCTTCGCCATGAACATCGCCGAACGCGGGCCAGCGGACAGCGTGGATTTCGTAGTTGTCGCCACGTCCGACAAGCGAAGGCTGGGTCGTTGTGCTGACGAACTCCAGTCCGTCGAACGGCACACGCGCGTCGCGGACGCCGAGGATGTGGGCGAGCCGGTCGCGGTCGCCGAGCTTGACGGGGCGGGCGAAGGCTTTGTCAATCTCGCGGAGCAAGAACTTGTCCACGCCGGCGACGAGGTTGGAGGTGATGTCGCCGGTCATCGTCAGCGGTTGAGTGTCCGGCAGATTCGCAGCGAACGCGGCGTAGCATTGTAGAAGGAAGAACGTTACGACAACCAGGTTGTGCGAGGGTCTCCCGGCCCCGCACTGCCGCTGACCGAAGATCTCCCGATGCGCCCTGAACGTGCAGACCTGACGGTCGAGGCGAACGGCGCGGTCAGGAGACCTGCGCCGAACAGCATTCGGGGCAAACCAAACTCGTTTCATGTTATCCGTGGTTGCGTTGGAGTTTGCGGGCGAGGAGCAGGGCCATTTCGAGGGCCTGCTCGTAGTTGAGGCGCGGGTCAACGTCGCTGACGTAGGCGTGTTCGAGGTCGGCTTCGGTCAGGCCGCGGGCGCCGCCGATGCACTCGGTGACGTTTTCGCCGGTCAACTCGAAGTGGACGCCGCCAAGATGCGAGCCGCAGGCGTGGTGGATTTCGTAGGCTTGGTCCAGTTCAGAGAGGATGTCGTTGAAGTCGCGCGTTTTTCGGCCGTGCTGGGTTGTTTTGGTGTTGCCGTGCATCGGGTCGCAGACCCACAAGACCGGCTGGCCAGAGCAGCGAATCGTTTCAATCAACGGCGGCAGGCCCTTGGCGATGTTGCCGGCGCCGAAACGGTGGATGAACGTGAGGCGGCCCGGCTCGCTCTTGGGATTCAGAGTGCGGGCGAGTTCGGCGAGGTCGGCGGGACTGATCTTGGAATCAACCTTCACGCCGATGGGGTTGCTGATGCCGCGAAAGAATTCGACGTGTGCGCTGTCGAGGTTGCGGGTGCGGTTGCCGATCCACGGGAAGTGGCACGTGAGATCGTAATGGCCCGTGCGGTGCGGCACTTGGCGCGTCTGCATTTGTTCGTAGGGCAGATGCAGTCCTTCGTGGCTGGTGTAAAACTCCATCCGCTGCAACTCGTGGAGTTGACGGCCCGCAAAGGTTTCGAGGAACTTCATGCCGTCGGCGATGTTGCCGACGATCGTCATGTATTCCTCGGCGAGCTTGGCGTATTTCACGAAGCCGAGATTCCAATACTCCGGATGGTGCACGTCGGCAAAACCGCCTTCGACAAGGCTGCGAATGAAGTTCAACGTCAGCGCGGAACGCTCATAGCCGCGCAGCAGCAGCAACGGGTTCGGCGTCCGCTCTTGCAGCGTGAACTCGGGCCGGTTCACCATGTCGCCGCGGTAGGCGGGCAGCGTGACGCCGTCGCGGGTCTCGGTGTCAGCGGAGCGGGGTTTCGCGTATTGCCCGGCGATGCGTCCGACGCGGATGACGCGTTTCTTTGCGCCATACGTGAGCACCATGCTCATCGTCAGGAGGACTTTGAGTTTGGCGACGATCGGTTCGGAGCGGCAATCGGCGAATCGTTCCGAGCAATCGCCGCCTTGGAGCAGGAACGCCTCGCCGCGCTGCGCCTGGGCGAGCAGACTCTTGAGCGTTTCCACTTCCCAGCTCGTCACCAGCGGCGGCAGGCGCGACAGGACTTGCAGCGCGCGCTCGAGCGTCGGCTGGTCAGGATAAGAAATCGCCTGATACAGTTTCTTTTGTTTCCAGGAATCGGGTGACCATTCGTTCATTTGGGTCTCTCCTCTCAGCCAACCATTTGGACGCGACGGAGCAAAGAAGCTTCACACAGATGCGCCGGTTGTGATAAAAGGTCAAACATGAAAACCACGCGACGTGAGTTTCTCAAAGCCGCTGCGCTTTGCCCGTTCCTTCCGTGTTGTGTGGTCTTCGCTGCTGAAGGTGGAACAATCGTCATCCGCGGGCATCACCTCTTCGACATGCTCGACGCGCTCGGAACCGGCAAGTCCAGCCACAAGACTCTCGGCCCCGTCGCGCAGAAGATCCGCGCCAATCCGAAAGGGCCGCTCAAGCTCGTCATTGGCGTGGACGACATCTGTGCGCCGTGCGAGTGGTGGGACAAAGACAAGGGGCTTTGCAAGAAGAGCCTCACGAAGTATCCGCAGGACAACGACAACTCAATGACGTCCGACAAGAACGCCATCCGCGTGCTCGGCTTCAAGCCCGGCGACACGATGAACGCCGATGACCTTTACCGGCTGATCAAGACGCGCGTGACGAAGAAGGTGTTCGCCGAGGACGTCTGCGTGGCCTGCCGGCTGGTCAACAAGTGCAAGGAGACCTACGGGGCGAGAATCGAAGCAGCCGTCAAGGCGCTTGCTGAACTGCGGTCGTAGTGTTCCGGCTCGACAGCAGCGCATTCAATGTTTTGGGAACTGGCCGCGATGACGTTCGTAGGCTTTCTCGAAATCGGCGCGTGCGTTGAACCCGTAGAGCTTGAGCGCGGCGTCCGCGTCATTCTTGGCGATCATGGCGTCAATGAACTTTGGCAAGAGGGCGCGACGCTCGGAGGTTTGCGTCAGGAAATCAAGCACGATGGCTGACTCGGCGTAAAAGGAACGCAGCGATTGTTCCTGTTCCGGGTATTTCTCGGCGGCGAACAGCTTGTCCAGGGGAAATGGTTTCGCTTTTCCAACGTAGGTGCGGAATGTCGTGATGTCGGCGATCTTCTTGAGGCCAAAATACTCAGCCACACCTTCGTTCAGCCAGAGGGGCACGCGCCCGTTGAAGAACCGGTTGAACACCAGATGCGTCATCTCGTGGGCTTGAACGTGGGCCAGAGCGTCGAATTGTTTGTCGGAATTGACTGATAGGTAGAAGAACTCATGGCTTCGCGCCACGCCTCCCGTTGTGTCGGAGAGCTTGACTTGTCTTCGGAAACTCTTCCAGTCAGCAGGGTCGTGAAAGGCAAACACATGGGACTTCAATGCTCCCATGAGGTCGTGGCGAAAGCCGAAGAATTCACGGGTGTCGGCGTAAAACTTCTCGCAGCGTCGGGCAATGGCATCGGCATTGGCAAAGAAATGAATGATGAAATGCTCGGTTTCACCGTGTTTCCATTTCGTGCTGGTCGCCAGCGCGAGAACTCCCCAGTCGCTGGTCTTCTTGTCCGAGAGTTTGTCGAACGGTTTTTCGTCGAGATAGAAGTTTCGAGCTTGCGTCGTCCGCGCGGCAGCGCCATCGGGGGCAGGTTCCTCGGAGGATGAGGGTTTGAGGCGTTTGACCGCGGCAACCAAATCCTTCGGGTCGGCGAACTCGAACTTCCGATCGCCGTGTTCGACGAGCACATACACGCCATAGTACTGGTCGCCGTCCTGCGTGTTTTTGTTGCTGAACGCGCCGTAGCGGAAGACCGTTTCCTCCATCAGGAACGAAACCGGTTCCAGCTCGATGCTGGTCGGGCGCATCGCCGCCAAATCAACCTGCGTCTTCCCATCTTTTGCGATCTTCAGGTCGCTGACAGTGCGTCCTCTCGCGATGACGGTGTAGTTGACGTGCGCACCCGACAGGTGGGAGGGCGCCATGTTCAACAGTTTGATCGTCAATGCAATCTTCTGAGTGCGCTCGGCGATCTCGGGGCTGTGCATCTGTCCCCCTCTTTCATGGGTGACCGAGGCCTTTTTCTTGACGACACGAGAAACCGTTTCCTTCTTGCCCACGCTCACTTGGACCGGCAGCAACGTTTGCGCGACCACGCCGGATGCCGCCAACCACCCGGCCAAGAACGCGAATGCCACGAATCGTTTCATCTTGCTCTCCGTTTCTTGGGGGAACTTTTACCCGGAAGACCGGGCAACGACAACAAAAATGCGCCGCCCACACTTGGCTCGCGCTTGGGCGCATCTTGACACTGCCACTGTCACCACAACGTTCCACAGGCTGGTGT
>CAZNOK010000055.1:0-24974 GCA_964574605.1 uncultured Verrucomicrobiota bacterium | reverse complement strand
CGCCTCGCCCACCTCACTCACCACCCAACATAAATACTTGGACAGACTCCTAGCAGAGCGATGTTCCCGATCTTTGCTCACGGTGCCGAGGTAGCCGCTGTATCACAGACGACGGTGGATGAAGTTGTCGTGGCGTGCGCGCTGGAGCGATACCGTCTGGCGAAAGGCGCGTTGCCGGAGAAACTCGACGCGCTGGTTCCGAAATTTCTCGCGCTGGTTCCGACGGATGTCATTGACGGCAAACCGTTGCGGTACCAACGTGACGGTGAGCATTTCAAAGTCTGGTCGGTCGGCTGGAACACGACCGATGACAACGGCGTTATCGCTACCATACGTGGGAAACCATGGCGATGGCACGAGGACGAAGGCGATTGGGTCTGGCAGTATCCGGCAGAAAACAGCCAGCTAGGCAACTGAATCAAGCTTGCCGATGGCGCGTCTGTAAGAGTACAAAACTCTCACCATGAACCTTCTTCTCGCACTGATCGCGCTTGCCAGCTCGTTCACCTTCAAGGACACCACGGGGCAGCACCTCGATGTTCTCCAAGACGGAAAACTCATCGCCCGTTACATGTATGCCTACGACAACTCCAGTCCGGAGAAAATCGAACTGACCGGCAAACCGTTCCTGCACGTGTTCGATCCCGACGGCAAGACCCCGATCACCAACGGCCCCGGCGGCGAGTATCCACATCACCGTGGCATCTTCATCGGTTGGAGTAAATTGAACATCGGCGACAAGACGCACAACTTTTGGGGCATGAAAGACGGTCATCAGGTTCACCGCAAGTTCGTCATGCGCAAAGACAAGACTGGGTTCACGTCGCTGGTGGACTGGACGACTCCCGATGGAAAAGTTCTCCTGACCGAAGAACGCACATTCACCTTCCTGTCGCCATCCTCTCCCGCGTATGCCGTCATCGAAACAACCTCGAAGATCAAAACTCTCGCTGGCAACGCCGTTCTCGATGGCGACCCCGAACATGCCGGGCTTCAATTCCGGGCTGCCAACGAAATGGATCGCGCCTCGACCGAGTATATCTATCCGAAGGAAAACGCCGACCCGCACAAGGACAAGGATTACCCGTGGATCGGCGAGACGTTCACACTCAACGGCAAACAGTTCAGCGTTATCTACCTCAACCATCCATCGAATCCCAAGGACGCCGTCACCTCCGCTTATCGTGACTATGGTCGTTTCGGAATGTTCGCCAAGAACACCATTCCCGACGGTGGCGAGAAAACGTTTCGTGTTCGGTTCCTCATCATCGCCGGCGCAATGCCGTCGGCTGATGTGATTCAGAAAGCCTATAACCAGTTTACCGGCGTCAACGACCCCACGCCAAAGGTAACAGTGAAGAAAGCCGAGAAAAAAGCGCCGCCAAAATCCAAGAAGGCAAAAGCAAGATGACACCTCAGTCGTCGAATTCTTGTGGGAGCGGCTTTCCTGCCGCGATTCCGCCCGCCCGGTCGCGACAAGAATGTCGCTCCCACAGATTAGCGTGAAATATGAAGACTATCTTTGCATGGCTTGCACTCGTTCTCAGCGCGAACGCAGCGGCTACAAAAGAACCGCGCGACTTCCTGCCGTCACCTTGGGACCAATACTTCGAGCGTCGCGTTGCGGAACTTTCCAGCGTGGACTGGCAGGCAGACATCACGCCCGCCAACTGGCCGGAGCGCCAAGCAGCGATGCGCGCCCAACTCCAGCGAATGCTCGGTCTCAACCCGTGGCCGGAACGTACACCGCTCAATCCAGTCATCACCGGCACGGTGAACGGCGACGGTTACATCGTCGACAAACTTCATTTCCAATCCTCGCCCGGCCTCTACGTCACCGCCAACTTCTACCGGCCAAAGGAAGTCGCGAAACCGTTGCCGGCGATTCTCTATGTCTGCGGCCACGCTTTGATGACCACCAACGGCATCAGCCTCGGCAACAAAACCGGCTACCGGCATCACGGCACTTGGTTTGCCAGGAACGGTTATGTCTGCCTCATTATTGACACGATTCAGCTCGGCGAAATCCGCGGCGAGCATCACGGCACGTACAAGTTTGGTCGTTGGTGGTGGCCCGCGCGCGGGTACACGCCCGCCGGCGTCGAGGCATGGAATGGCATCCGCGCGCTCGACTACCTCGAAACGCGGCCCGAAGTTGACCGCACCCGCATCGGCATCACCGGCCGCTCCGGCGGCGGCGCGTATTCATGGTGGGTGGCTGCGCTCGACGACCGGATCAAAGCCGCCGTGCCAACCGCCGGTATCACGACGTTGAAGAACCACATCCTCGACGGCTGCATCGAGGGGCATTGCGACTGCATGTTCATGGTCAACACCGAACGTTGGGACTTCGACCGGGTCGCCGCGCTCGTCGCACCGCGTCCGCTCCTGATTGCCAACACTGACAAGGACGGCATTTTCCCGCTCGACGGAGTGATGGGAATCTACAACCGCACCCGCGCGCTCTACCGCAAGCTCGGCAAGGAAGCGAACATCGGCATCCAGATTGCCGAAGGCCCGCACAAAGACGTCCAGCCGCTCAACACCGGGGCGTTCCATTGGATGAACCGCTTTCTCAAAGGCGCCAACCCTATGGATCTGACCGACGAACCCGCCCGCAAGATGCTCTCGCCGTCCGACCTGCGCGTGTTCACCGAGTCGCCGAAAGACGAGCGTGTCACGACCGTGGACGAATGGTTTGTCCCGCGCGAGGAAACGAAATCGCTCGACGTATTGCGACGCGATTGTTTCCGCGCCTGGCCAAAGCAATGTGGGGCAGGTTTGCAACCTGCCTCTGCTCCCAACACCTACGAATTCACCAGCGAGCCGCCGTTCACCTTCAAGCTCCACATCGCCCGTGGCCGCGGAAAGATCCAGCGTATCGTCCTGCATGTCCTTGATGATAGTGGAACAGGCGAGACGCCCGTTCTACTAAAACCAGCGCCTAACGAAGTCATCGCCTCCTTTTGTCCGCGCGGCGTCGGGCCGACCAGTTGGTCGAACCTCTCCGCCACCAAACAGACGCATTTGCGCCGGCGATTACTGTTGCTGGGCGAGACGCTCGAAAGCGGCCAAGTCTGGGATATTTGTCAGGCGGTGTCGGCGTTACGGAGTCTGCCGGGTTTTGCCAAAACGCCGGTGACACTTCGTGCGCAGGGCATCATGGCCGTCAACGCGCTCTACGCATCGCTGTTCATTGCCGACAAGCCGAAGCTTGATTTGCAGAATCTTCCGCAATCGCACCGCGAGGGGCCGATCTACCTGAACGTGTTGCGCCACCTCGACATCCCCAAAATCAGAAAGGAAAACCAATGAAAACACTTCGTTTGCGCACCCTCAACTGTAGCCACGCCGCTCCGCCGGCGTGTGGGAGGGCGCGGCGACGGAGCGCCGCGGCTACAGCGCTCCTCCTCAACGTCACTGTAGCCGCGAGCCTGCTCGCGGCGCCTCGTCCCAACATCCTCTACATCATGACCGACGACCACGCGGCACACGCCATCAGCGCCTACGGCAGCCGCGTCAACCAGACGCCAAACTTCGACCGCATCGCCAAGGAGGGCGTCCGTTTCGACCACGTCTACGCCGTCAACTCAATCTGCACGCCGAGCCGCGCCACGATCATCACCGGCAAGTACAGCCATCTCAACGGTTGCCCGACGTTCAATCGTTTCGACGGCTCGCAGCCGACCGTGGCGAAGCATCTCCAAGCGGCCGGTTATCACACGGGGATGATCGGCAAATGGCATCTCGGTAGCGACCCGACCGGCTTCGATTACTGGATCGTGTTGCCGGGACAGGGCGTCTATCACGACCCGGCATTTCTCGTGCCCGGTGGCCGCACCAACTTCACCGGCTACGTCACTGACATCATTGCCGACCTCGCCATCGAGTTCATCCAGAAACGCCCGAAGGACAAGCCATTCTTCCTGATGTGTCATCACAAGGCACCGCACCGAAGCTGGGAGCCGAACGACAAATACAAAGCCATCTTCGCCAACAAACAGATTCCCGAGCCGCCGACATTGCGCGACGACTACACGGGGCGCGCGGATGCGTTGCGCGAGAATCAACAGCGCGTGTTCGACGACATGACCCGACGCGACTTGAAACTGGAACCGCCCGCCGACCTCCAAGGTCCCGAACGCCAGAAATGGCTCAACGTCAAGCCGACCGAAGTCGAAATCGTTGTCAACGGCCAGAAGAAACTCCTCAAGGGTGAGGAGTTGAACAAATGGAAATACCAACGTTACCTGCAAGACTACCTCGCTTGCATCCAGTCGGTTGACGACAATGTCGGCCGGTTGCTCGACTTCCTCGACAAGACCGGCCTCGCGAAGAACACGGTCGTCATTTACACGAGCGACCAAGGATTCTTCCTCGGTGACCATGGCCTCTACGACAAGCGATTCATGTATGAGGAGTCCATCAAGATGCCGTTCCTCGTCCGCTGGCCCGGCGTCGCCAAGTCGGGCAGCGTCCAGACCGCGATGGGCATCAACGCTGACTTCGCGCCGACCTTCATGGACATCGCCGGGTTGAAGGTACCTGCCGACATGCAAGGCCGGTCGTTGGCGCCGTTGATGAAAGGCAAACGTCCCGCCGACTGGCGCACGAGTTGGTATTACCGCTACTATCACGATCCCGGCCACCACAACACGCGCGCCCACTACGGCGTCCGCACCGACACGCACAAGCTGATTTACTTCTGGCGAAAAGATCAATGGGAAATGTACGACCTCGTCAAGGACCCCGACGAACTTCATAACCTCTACAACGATCCCGCCCAAGCCGGCACCGTCGCCAAGCTCAAGGCCGAACTCTACCGGCTGAAGAAGGAACTCAAGGACGACGACCGCTACGCCGACGAGCAACCACCCGGCGGCGTGGACGGTCCCTTCAGCGCGTTGCAAGGAAAGGCGAAGAAGAAGGCGAAATGAAACGGCTGCTGTTCGCATTGATCGCGTTACCGTTGTTCGCGTCGCCAGCGGACGACATCCAGCGCGCCATCGGTGAGCTTGGCCACGAACGTTTCGCCGAGCGCGAGGCGGCGCAGCAACGATTGCTGAAGCGGGCCGAGTCCGACCACAAAGCCGTGCTCGCCGCCTGTGTTCCGGTTTTTCGCCAGACGCGGGACCCGGAAGTGAGGACGCGCCTAAAGGAAGTAATGGCGACAGTGGTGGACAAGTGTCTTTTCCGCGCGCCGCGCGGTTATCTCGGCGTCCGTTTGAACCGCGTCCACGTGCGCGGCGGCCAACTTGTCATCGCCGGCACGGCTGTGCCGCCCGGCGCCGTCTGGGTGTCGCAAGTGCTTGAGGACACCGGCGCGCAGAAGGCCGGGCTGCAAGCGAACGATTTCATCATCACTGTGGACGACAAACGCTGGGAAACCGGTCCCGATGGTTTCATCGAATACGTTCAGACCAAGCGTCCCGGTGAACATCTGAAGCTCTCCATCGTGCGCGGCACGACCACCAACGCTGCTGACGCCGTGCTCGGCGAACTTCCCGCCACCGAGGCGGAGCGCATCTACACGAAGGAAAACGGCGACGAATTCTTCCGTCGCTGGCTCGCCGAGCAAACCGAACCCGGCAAACCGTGATCCGAATCATCTATCTTGTCGCTGCGCTCCTGTGGGTCCATTGTTCAACGGTCGAAGCGGCAAAGGTGATCTGGGAAGGTCGCGGCCGGTTTCGCGTGCTGGTGAAAGTGGAACCGGCAGAACTGGGGGCACGCGCCTCGGATGAACTGGTGGCGTGCTGTGATTTGGATTTGAATGCACCTGATTCAAAGTTTCCCAAGGGCTGTGCGATTGATCTCGATTCTGTCCAGGTGATGCGTTATTCGCCGGAAAGCGGTCGCGCGGAGAAATACGCGAACTATGCCTACGCGACGTCCGCATTCGATCGTCCATTCCAGTTCTACGACGCGACTTACCCGGAGAATTTTCCCGACTACGAGCGTTATCTTTCGCACCAAAAAGACAATCCGTTCCTGCGTCCAAAGATCATTCCGTTCGGCTCACGCCACTTTAACGCCATCGGCAACGGGCGCAAGGGCCGGTTCGTCTGGCCGCATACCCAGCAGGGTCGTCAATCGTCGTGGTACGCGATCTACTTTGACTTGCTGCCGCCGGGCGTGCAGCCGTTCTCGCCGCCGGCGGGTTTCGTCGGTGATGGTTCACACCGCGTGATGCGCGAAAGCAATCGCTTTGGACCGTCCGGAAACATCAACGGTCGCGTGGTGGACTGGAACGGCGACGGCCTGCCCGATCTGCTCTTCGGCGCAGCGGACGGCCACCTGATTTTGTACCTCAACGGCGGCAAGCCCGGCCAACCGCGTTTCCGCACCAAGAAACTGTTGCTCAACAGCGATGGAGCGCCCATTGATGTCGGTTACAGTTCGTGTCCGTGGGTGGTGGATTGGGATGGCGATGGGAAAAAGGATTTGCTCGTCGGCGCGGCGATGGGCTGCGTGGTCTGGTTCAAGAACACGGGCCGCGAGCGCGAGCCGCAATTTCAGTTCGCAGGCTTCCTCGAATCGGACGGCAAGATGATCCTGACTCCGGCCAAACCCATCGCTGAGGGACGCGGCGAGGAGGCGTTCAAGGAGGATTATTTCCCGGTGCCACTCGCGGTGGATTGGGACGGCGACGGCGACCTCGACCTGTTACTCGGCGGCTATGTCACCGGGCTGACGTTTCTTTATGAGAACACCGCGAAGCCGGGTATGCTTCCCGTCCTGAAATTCTGCGGCACCCTGCTCGACGCGGAGGGCAAGCCGATTGACACCGGCTGGATGGCCGCACCCGCGGTAGCCGACCTCGATGGCGATGGCGATTTGGACCTCGTGCTTGGTGGTAAACCGGTCACGCTCGGCGGCGGCGACACGCGCGATCCGAGCCGCGCCATTTTTTACTATCAGAACACCGGCACGCGAAAGGCGCCCCAGCTCACGCGGAGGGCATTTCCGGCCAACGCGCCACCGCCCTTTGGCGGCATGGTCGTCCCAAGTCTGGTGGACGGCGACGGCGACGGCCTGCTCGACCTCGTGGTCGTGGGAGCCCGCCAGAAGGTCTATGCGTTCCGCAACATCGGCACCCGCACGCAGCCGCTTCTTCATTTCAAGACTTCCCCGCTCACCGGCTCCTGGCAGTCGGAAGGTATTCACGCGAATGCGTTCGCCGACGTGAACGGCGATGGTTTCCCCGACGTGTTGAACGGATTCAACGTGATGCTCAACAGCGGCGAACCTTCACCGAGATTTTTCCGCAAACGCATCTTTTTCTCCGCTGCCGGCAAAATCATCAAACACTCCGTCCCCCACGGCGACGAGAATCCCGGCCTCATCCTGCACGACTTCAATGGCGACGGCGTGCTCGACGGCATTTACGGCGCGCACAGCGGCTATCTTTGGTTCCACGAGAATCGCGGCTCGAACGAAAAACCAAAACTCGACGCCACAGGAAAACCATTCCGTCTCATCAGCGGCGCGCTTCTCAAGGTCGGTCTGCCTGAGGGCGCGAAGGTGGACAAAATGGATTTCACTGTGTTGCAAGGGGCGCGACCGAAACCGGTCGCGGCTGACTTCAACCAAGACGGCCTCCCCGACCTCATCGTCGGCGACACGTACGGCAAGGTGCGCTACTACGAGAACAGAGGCACGAAAACCGAACCGGTCTTCGCGGAACCGGTGCTTATCGCGGACCGCCGCAGCCGGCTTTACCTCGGCACGCTCGATTGGAACGGCGACGAGATTCCAGATCTCGTTGTGCTCAAGGGTGGCATCCAAGTGTTCGTGAACAAGGGTATCAAGGGAAAATGCGGATTTCTGCCCCCCGAGCAAATCAAAGTTCCATCCACTCATGGCTATCTCATCAGTCTCTGCGCCGTGGACTGGAACCGCGATGGCGACGATGACCTGCTCTACCTCACGTCCAGTGGCGACTTCTGTTTTGCGGAACGTTCGTTCTTGAAATTCGGCTATCGTCCCGTTCAGATTGAAACCGTGGAAACACAGCTAAAATGAAGACCATGCTCGTCCTTGCCTTCGCTGCGTTTGCTTGGCGAAGCATCGCCGTCGAAACCGACGTCTGCATCTACGGCGCAACTCCAGCCGGAATCTCAGCGGCGGTCGCGGCCAAACAGGAAGGCGCGTCCGTCGTGCTCATCGAACCGAGCCGCTGGGTCGGCGGTATTCTCGGCGCGGGCATCAAACCGAAACAAGATTGCGCGGACCAACGTGCCGTCGGCGGCCTCACGAAGACCAAAGTGTTCGTTGCCGGTAACGATCCACCGAGCATCCGCGAGAGTTTCAACCGTTGGCTGAAGGAGGAAGGAATCCCGGTCATCTACGAACACCGCGTCCACCGCGTCCAGAAAGACGGACAACGCATCACGCGCCTCCACTTGGAATACGCGCCGCCGGACGAACTGGGCGTGCCCGCGCCGACCGCGAAGCCCGGCCCCGGCAAAGTCGTCGAGGCGAAAGTTTTCATTGATGCCAGCTACGAAGGCGATCTCATGGCCAGCGCGTGCGTTCCGTATGCCGTCGGACGCGAGCCATCCGACAAATTCAACGAGAAGCCCGCCGGCGTCGGCGACCCGACGAACTGGCGGCCGATTGATCCGTATCGTGAGGCGGGAAAACCTGAGAGCGGACTGCTGCCGTTCGTTGAAGCCGATCACGGCAAGCCGAAAGGCGCCGGCGACGATTACACGCAAGCCTACAACTTCCGTTACTACGTCACGTCCGATCCGTCGCGTCGCGCCCCCTTCACGCCGCCAGCCGACTACGACCCGAAACAATTCGAACTGGTCGGCCGTTACGTGCAGCACATCATGAACTGGGCGGGCGGCGACGTGAAGAAAGCGATGCCGCGCCTCTCCAACATCTTCCCCGGCTGGCGCAACAGTGGCGAGTACAACTACCAACGCCAATCGCTCGTCACCATGGCGCCGCTCGGTGTGAGCCGGTTCTACCAGGACGGCGCTTGGGCGGCGTGCTCGAAAGTCTGGCGGCAACACATTGATTACTTGCGCGGGCTGCACCATTTCCTGAGCACCGATCCCCGTGTTCCGGAGATGTTCCGGACGAAAACGGCGGAGCTTGGCCTCGACAAAACCATGCATCCCGACACGCAAGGCTGGCCGCACCAGCTTTATGTCCGCATCACGCGTCGGATGCAAAGCGCCTACATCCTCACGCACGCCGACGTGTTGAACCAGACGCGCGTGGACGACGCCGTCGGTCTCGCGCTCTACGGCGTGGACACTTATCCCGTGCGCCGCTACGCCGCGCGCGACGCGGAGACCGGCGCGCTCGGCGTGGCCACCGAGGGCAACATGTTCATCGGCGGCTCGCGTGGCACCGGCGTTCCGTATGCCGTGCCCTACCGCGCCATCACGCCGAAAGCCGAAGCCTGCTCCAACCTGATCGTCCCAGTCTGTTTCTCGGCGAGCTACATCGCCTATGCCTCGGCGCGAATGGAGCCGGTGTTTTGCGTACTCGGCGAATCCGCCGGCGTGGCCGCCGCCCAAGCCATTCGCGCAGGCAAGCCCGTGCAAGCGATTGACGTGAAGCGCCTTCAAGAACGCCTCCTCAAACGAGGCCAGATACTAGAGTGGAAACCATGAGAACATACAACATCCTCATCATTTGTTTGCTGTGCATCTATTGCTCCGCCTGCTCCAAGACCAATGTTCCAATTGACATCTGCATCTATGGCGGCACGTCGGGCGGCGTCGCCGCCGCCGTGCAGGCGGCGCGCATGGGCAAGCGCGTCGTCATCGTCGAGCCGGGCAAACATCTCGGCGGCATGACCGCCGGCGGATTGAGCGCGGTGGACATCGGCGACCCGCGCAGCGTCGGCGGCATCGCACGCGAGTATTTCACGGAGCTTGCCGCGACCGTCGGCACCAAGTTGGCGTGGGACAAACCGTTCGTCAGCAAAGGTGGCGGCCCGGCGACGGGCGGCGCGTACGCCATCGAGCCGCACAAAGCCGAGAAGGTTTTCAACGAGATGGCGCGCAAAGCGAAAGTCCCTCTCCATTTCAACGCCCGCATCGCGTCGGTGAAGAAAGACGGCAGACGCATCACGGAATTGACGACGGAAGATGGCACCAAGTTCCGGGCGAAGATGTTCATTGACGCCACCTACGAAGGCGACCTGATGGCCAAGGCCGGCGTGAGTTACACGTTGATGCGCGAAGGCAACGCCAAGTACGGCGAGACCTATAACGGCATCCACTACGCCGACAAATACAAGCCGCGCACCAACCACCTCAAGCCCGGCCCGACCGGACGCGTCCCCGGCGGCCAAGGAGTCTGGGACCGCGACCTGCCGCTCGACCCGTATATCGTTCCCGGCGACCCGAAGAGCGGACTGCTTCCGCTAGTGCAAGCCGGCGAACCGGGCAAAGATGGCGAGCCTGCTCCCGGTGTGCAGGCGTATTGCTACCGGCTCTGCCTCACGACCAACGCCAACCGCATCGCCATCGCGCCTCCGCCAGGCTACGACCCGAAACGCTACGAGGTCGTTGCGCGATTCATCGCCGGTTGCCTTGCCATCGGCGACGACATGGATTTGCGGTGGTTCTCGAAACACGATCCGTTGCCGAACGGCAAGTGGGACTTCAACACCGCCACGTTCGGCGGCAACCTGCCCGGCGCGAGTTGGGAATGGCCGGAAGCGAGCTACGCGCGCCGCGCCGAGATCGCGAAGGAACACGAGAACTATCACCGCGGCCTTCTCTATTTCCTCGCCAACGATACACGTGTTCCGGAAAAGGTTCGCCACGAAATGCGGCGTTTCGGTCTGCCCCGCGACGAGTTCACCGACAACGGTGGCTGGCCGCACCAGCTCTACATCCGTGAAGCGCGCCGGATGGTTTCCGATTTTGTGATGACCGAACACCACACCTTCGGGCGGAAAGTCGCGCCGAACTCCGTCGGCCTCGGCTCCTACGGCACCGACACGCACGAGATTCGCCGGATCGTGAAGGACGGTGTCGTCACGCGCGAAGGCAAGACCGCGACAGGCCGCGATGGCGCTCCGCCGTACCCGATCGGCTACGCTGCCATCGTGCCGAAAGCCAGCGAGTGCGAGAACCTCTTTGTCACCTTCGCGCTCTCGGCGAGCCACACCGCGTTCAGCAGCATCCGCATGGAACCGGTCTTCATGATTCTCGGCCAGTCCGCAGCCACCGCGGCGAGTCTTGCCATTGATGATACTCTCCCGGTACAAAGCGTGGACTATGCCAAGCTCCGTGCGCGATTGATCGCGGACAAACAAATACTCGAATGGAAAAAATAGAATGACGAAAACATTTCTGGCGTTGTTGAGCGCCCTCGCGGTGCTGAGTGTTCGCGCGGCGGAAATCACGTGGCTGCTTCACTACGACGGCAAGTCGCTGCCTGCGCCGACGACGTGGACGGCGCGGGGCAACCCGAAGGCGACCGTTGAAGGCGCAGCGTTGCATCTGGTGGATGATTCCACCGGATTTGGAAACTATCGCGCAGCGTGGAAGGCGACACCGGAACAGGAAATCGTTGTCGAGGCGCGGGTGAAGGTCGGCAACATGACCGGCGCCATCAAGGGCAAAAGCACGATGTCGCTCTGGCCGTGGCGCGACGGCGCGCCCATCGCGGTGCAGGTCAGCGATGGCCGGCATCAGGATGGGCTGGTGTTGTTCCCGACACAGGCGGCGAGTTTCACGGACCGTTTCATTCCGATGGACACGACAAGAACGTTTCACACCTACCGGCTCGTGATTCGCGGCAACGATATGAGCCTCTGGGTGGATGGCGTGCAGAAGGTCGAGGGACAAGGCGCGTTCTGGCAGCCGGCGGAGTCGCCCGAGCCGTTCCTCCAGTTCGGTTCAACAGCGAAGACCGCGATGGGCGATGCGCATTGGGAATACGTGAAACTCGGCGTGCGCAAACTCACCGCGCCGGTGAAACCGGGTCCGATCAAAGTCACGATGAGCGCGCCGTGGGAGATCAAGCGCGAGGACGCCAAGCAGACGCGCCCGTATCTCTACGACATGGGCAAGGGTTTGTTGCTGATGAGCGTGGCTCAGGGGCCGGATGCGTTTTACGAGCCTTACGGGCTGCTGAAATCCACCGATGCTGGCAAAACGTGGTCTCCGATTCCCGGCCTCGACAAACTCGACACGACGCCGTTACCCGTGTTGCGCCGGCCCGATGGCAGCATCCTCGCGGTATCGCGTTGGACGCGGACGCAGCCGGATGGCGCCGTCGTCGGCAAGACGGTCCACCTCAACGCCGACGCGACGAAGTTCACGATGAGCGACAACAAAATCGTCCTGCCGAAGGAGTACACGAACGAGTCCAAGAACGACCAGATCATTTGCGAGCGGCACATCTGGAACGACGACGACGGTGTGACGATGGTTCTTTGGAGCCGCAAGCTCGTCAAACTACCCGACAGACGCAACAGCACCGTGCGCATGTCCCATCTGGTGCGAAGCGCCGACAACGGCAGGACTTGGAACTACTTTTCCACCATCGGTCCCGGCGGTGAACCCGCCGTCGTGCGCCTCGGCGGCGGCAACATGACCGCCGTGATCCGCGGCGATCGCGATTCATGCATGAAACAGATGTTTTCCCACGACGCCGGCAAAACGTGGAGCAAACCCATTGCGCTGGAAGTCGGCAAGGTCCTGCCCGATCTCGTGCTTATGAGCAATGGAATGCTCGCGTGCAGCTACGGCCGGCCCGCGTCCTGCCTCATGTTCAGCCTCGACGGAGGCAAGACGTGGTGCTCACATCACGTCGTGTCCGACCGTGTGAACTTCAATTACACCTCCATTCGTGAAATCAGTCCCGGCCGTCTGCTCTACGTCCACGACGCGCCGAAGATGAATGCTGTTTACATTGATGTGGAGCGCGTGAAACAATGATGCATCCTGTGAAATACATCCTTTTCATCCTTAGCTGTCTGATTTCCACCCTGGTGGCCGCGGATGCGCCGATTCACATCGTGCTCGTCGGCGACTCGACCGTTACCGACAAGGCCGGCTGGGGCAAGGCGTTCGCGGACCGGCTCGTGCCCGGCGTGCGTTGCGCCAACGCATCGAGCGGCGGCCAAAGCACGAAGAGTTTCCTCCACGGCGACCGCTACACGAAGGCGCTCGCGCTTCACCCGACGCACGTGCTGATTCAATTCGGTCACAACGACATGCCGGGCAAAGGCCCGAACCGCGAGACCGACCCGAAGACGACCTACAGCGCCAATCTTATTCGTTTCGTGGACGAAGCCCGCGCCGCCGGCGCGCAGCCGATTCTGGTGACTTCGATTCCGCGCCGCACGTTCAAGGAGGACGGCAAACTCGTTGGTGAACTAGCGCCGTACGTCGAGGCGATGCGCGCCGTTGCGGTGGACAAGAAAGTGCCGCTGGTGGATCTCTACGCGCGCAGCGTCGAAGCCATCGAACGGCTCGGCCCGGCTGCCAGCGAGGAACTCGGCCCCATCGGCAAGGATGGCAAACGCGACCACACGCATCTTGCCGATCCCGGCAAAGAACTGACCGCCAAGCTGTTGATCGCTGAGTTACGCAAAGTCGTTCCCAATCTCGCCGGAGTTTTTCAACCATGACACAACACTTCTTTGCTTTTATCTTGATCGCCTTCGCATTCTCGGCAGAAGCCAAGACGGTGCGCCTGCTGACCGTCGGCAACAGCTTCTCCGCCAACGCTGCGAAGTATTTGCCGGACATCGTGAAGGCTGGTGGGCACGAATTGATTCATCGCCCAATTGTGGTCGGAGGCGCGTCACTGGAGTTGCACGCGACGATGGCGCTCACCAACGGCGTGTACAAGAACAGTCGCAGCCTCAGACAGGAATTGGAGTCGGACAAGTGGGACTACGTGACCATCCAGCAAGCCAGCCTCAAGAGCCATGACATCGCCACCTACCGGCCCTACGCCGGACAGCTCCGCGATTACATCAAGAAGTACGCGCCGGGCGCGACGTTGCTCGTGCACGAGACATGGGCGTATCGCTGCGATGATCTCCGTTTCGTTACCAACTCGTTTACGCAGCAGATGATGTACGACGGTATCACCAACGCCTACCGAACCATTGCCGCCGAACTCGGCGCGCGCATCATCCCCGTCGGCGACGCCTTTCACATGGCCGACACCGATCCGAAATGGGGCTATCGTCCCGACACGAAGTTTGACCCCAAGAAAGCCAAGCCGCCGGCGTTGCCAAACCAGAAACACTCGTTGCACATGGGCCGGCAGTGGAAGAACGGCAAGCTCAGTTTTGACGGCCATCACGCCAACACCGCCGGCCAATATCTCGGCGCATGCGTGTTTTACGAAACGCTGTTTGGCGAGAGCGTCGTCGGCAACAAATTCGTGCCCGACGGCATTGACTCCGCGTACGCCCGGTTCCTCCAAGAAACCGCCCATCGAGCAGGTGCACAACAATGAATCACCCTTTGTTTCTCGTTGTCTTGGCCGCGCGCCATCTTTTCTTGGACCCGGCGTCGGTTCAACAGATGGAGAACGTCGCGCTCCACGTCAATCCACCGCAGCGGCGTGAGATTGTCATTACCCACGACAAGCCGTGGGAACAACTCATGATCACGCTGTTCCTCACCGTGCGCGACGAGAACGGCAAACTGCGGATGTGGTACATCTGCCGCGACAAGGCCAACCACCCCAACGTCGCCTATGCCGAGTCCACCGACGGCGTCCACTGGACGAAACCGAACCTCGGCATCGTCACGTACAACGGTAGCAAGGACAACAATCTTGTCGGCATGACTTCGCTCGAAGGCGTGGTGTTTCAAGACCCGAACGCACCAGCACAGGAGCGTTATGCTTACGTCACGCACCTCTCCTCGGGCATGGCGCGGTTTCACTCGCCGGACGGTTTGCATTGGAAGCATGACAAGACGCCGCTGATTCGCCTCGGCGCTGATACGCAGAACGTGACATTCTGGGATGAACGTCTGGGCAAGTATGTGCTCTACTTGCGCGGGTGGGAGACTCGTGCTGACGGGAAACGTTATCGCAAAGTCGTGCGCGCCGAGATGCCGAGCCTGACGACGCCACTGCCCATCGGCCCATCGTCCAAAAGTGTCTATATGTGGGGCAAGAAAATGTGCCCCGTCATTGGCGACGAGTTTCCCACTGTCTTCGCCACGGACGACCGCGACCCGCCGAACACCGACGTGTATAACATCTCCGCACAGCCGTATCCGCTCGACCCGCATTGGTATGTCGGTTTCCCCTCGATTCTTCAGCGCGAGAAAAGGATCAGCGACGGGCCGCTCCATGTCGAGTTCACCGGTAGCCGCGACGGCATCGCATGGCACCGCTACGACCGCAAAGCCTATGTGCCGCTCCACCCGGACGAGAACATGGAATTCATGGGCACCGGCCTCGTTGTTCGCAGCGACGAGATCTGGCAATACGGTCTCGCGTTCCATTCCAAGCACGGCGACGTGGAGGCGCGCCAACGCAAGACCGACGGCACCATTTACCGTTACGTCCAGCGCGTGGACGGCTTTGTCTCCCTCGATTTCGGCGACGCCGAAGGCAAGTGCGTAACCGCACCGATGAAAGTGGACGGCTCGCGCCTCCTGCTCAACGTGGATGCTCCCGGCGAATTGCGCGTGGCCTTGCTCGACAATCCCGACTTCAACGCCACCGTTCGGACGAATTCAACGAGCGCAGCCCTGCCGTGGGATCTCTCCGCGCTCAAGGGTCGTGAAGTGCAGTTGGTGTTCACCGGCACCCGCGCCAAGCTCTACAGTTTTCGTTTCGAGTCTGCACCGCGAGTGATCGCGTTGCGCGAACTCCCGTTGTTGTTTGCTGACGACAGCGGCATCGCGAAGAGCACGGGAATCGTCCGCACCGTGCATCCCGCCAAAACGCGCAGCGCCCCTGTGATCGAGGCGGACGCGCGCGTTTATGTGTACGGCTCGGTCTATTCGGACGGAGACCAGTTGCGTCTGTGGTACATGACCCGCATATCCGCTCACTCCGGCGATTGCGTGTTGCACGCAACCTCGCGCGATGGCGTAAACTGGCTCAAAGACACCAACTGCATCTTCAAGATTCACAGCCCCAGCGTCCTGCTTGACACCCGTGAGCCTGATCCGGCGAAGCGTTACAAAATGCTTGGCTGCAAGTCGGGTGGCTATCACGCCGCGTATTCCGCTGATGGCTTGCACTGGACGGCTTATCCGAAAAATCCGGTACTGAAATACGGTGACACCATCACGCTCACACAGGACCCGGTCAGCGGCGAGTATCTTGCCTACCACAAACGTCCCGCCAAAGTCCGCGAGTATGGCCGGCGCGTTGTGTGGCTCGCGCGCAGCCGCGACTTCCAAGAGTGGACTGAGCCGGAACTTGTCTTCGCACCCGACGAGAAGGACGACACCTGGGCCAGCGGCCCGGACCAACGTACCGAGGTTTACAACATGTCGGTCTATCCACACGCTGCCGGGTTCATCGGGTTGCCGACGATGTTTCGACTCACCAAGCGCATCCCGAAGAGTGAAGTCGCGCCCGGCCAAAGTCCCGATGACGGGCCGATTGATGTTCAACTCGCCACGAGCGCCGATGGCCGGACGTGGCAACGTTCGGAGCCGCGCGTGAACGTAATCCCGCGCGGTGCGTCCGGCAGCTTCGACGCCGGCGCGATCCTCGGTGTGTCCAGTACGTGCGTCCACGTCGGTGACAAGACGTGGGTTTATTACACCGGCCTGACGACCGGCCACGGCGGAGCGATGCCGGCCAAACGCCTCGCAATCGGCCGGGCCGAGTGGCGGCGGCACGGTTTCGTTTCGATTGACGCCGGGCGCGTCGAAACGAAACCGCTGCAACTGAGCACACCGACACTGGTCGTCAACGCTGATGCGAGTCGCGGCGAACTTCGCGTCACTCTGCTGGAAACAGACGGGCGTCCGATTCCCGGCAGCAACGTGTTGCGCACTGACGACACCCGCTGGTGCGCGTTCACGAACGCGCCGACGAATCGGCCTCTGCATGTCATTCTCGAACTGAACAACGCCCGGCTCTACAGCGTCTCAAGCGGCACACCATGAAATACACCCTCATGCTCATCGCCATGTCATTGCTCGCGGCGCAGGCTGTCGCCTTCCGATTGGACGAATTTCTGGGAGAGCCGGTTCTTGTGCCCATGCAGCAGCTTTGGAAAGACCGGGGTGGTTGGGGTGGGATTCTCACAACCAAAGACGGCACGGTGCTGGCATTCCAATCGCCCGGCGGCGGCAACTGTCGGCGCAGCCGCGACGGCGGCAAGACGTGGGACCCCAACATCGAAATCGCTCCTGATGCCAAAGGGGGCCGCGCCCTCGTGGACGAAACGAAAGGCGACATTCTCTACGCGAATCCGGGAGCCGGATGGCTTTTCCGAAGCCGCGATTATGGCGCAAGCTGGACGCGCGAAAGCGTTCAGGTGCGCCCCGATGGATTCGGTTTGAGTCCGGGAAGCGGCGGCGTGGCCGCCATGCAGCCCGGCATTACCCTCGCGTTTGGAAAACACAAAGGCCGGCTTATCATGCCGGCGCGGATCATGGGACCGAAAAACTCGAATGACGTGCCGTGGCGTCCTTATCATTACAGCACCGCGCTCTACAGCGACGACGGTGGCAAGACCTGGCAGACCAGCAAGCCGTTTCCCGTGCTCGGCACCGGCGAAGCGACGTTGGCCGAGCTTTCCGACGGGAGTATCCTCTACAACTCCCGTGAACACATGAGCCGTGGCAATCGCTACTTTGCTTGGAGCCATGATGGTGGCGACTTGTGGATCGGCCCCATCCAAAGCCCTGATCTGCCTGACGGCGCCCGCGGCACTTCCTACGGTTGCATGGGTGGCATGATCCGCCTGCCCGTCGCCGGGCATGATATTCTCCTCTACAGTAATCTGGACACCGATGCCGGTGAAATGCCCACCAAGGTCGGCGCGTCCACCAGCAAGGGCCGCGAAAAAATCACCGTCTGGGCCAGCGGCGATGGCGGACGCACTTGGCCGGTCAAGCGACTCGTTTATGACGGCCCCAGCGCCTATTCCAACCTCGGCGTGGGACGCACCGGAACACCAAGCCAAGGGAAAATCTACCTGATTTTCGAAGGCGGCCTCGGCGGCCACTACGAAGCCGTGCAAGTTGTGTCTTTCAACTTGAGCTGGTTGCTGAACGGTCGTGATATTTCGACGTTGCTGAAAACGCCCAGCAAATCGAAACGATGAAACAATCCTTGCTCACCTTTTCCGTGACCGTCCTGCTGCTGGCCGCGTTGTGCGCCGCTGATTCGTCCGCTTCTCCGCTCCTGCCTCTCACACCTGAAGTTGCAAGCCGTTTGGCGCAGGCACAGAACGCGGGCCTCATCGAGATTGCGCCGGTGCATCTGCCGCCGGAGGACGCCGGCGACTGCAACCACTACGGCTGGCCCATCGCCACGATGACGGGCGACACCATCATCGTCATTCACCGGCGGATTCCGGGACACAATCCCAAAGGGGCAGGCACACCTGATTCGAGTATGTCCTACGGAATCGTCCTGCGCAGTGAGGACGGTGGAAAGACGTGGTTGCCGCCTTACGACTTGCGTGATTGCATGAAGACGGACGACCGCAATCGCGGCGGATTGGTGGCGCTGTCGCACCGGGCAAAATTCGACCCGCAGAACAAATCGAAGGAAGGCTACAAAGTGCATATGCACGCCATCGGCACGATGCGCGACGGCGCAGTGGTGGCGATCAACAACCACGGCGTCTTTCGCTCCAACGACGCCGGGAAAACGTGGCGACACTTCTCCACCGCACTGCGCGATGACACCTTCCCGCACGCGATTGTCACCTTCGGACCGAATCTCATTGATCATCCGCAGCACGGGCTGTTGGCTTTTGGCAATTGGATAGGACTTCAGAAACAACTCGTGGTCTTGCGGTCAACCGATGGCGGCACGATGTGGCAGGTCGAGGAACATCCTGCCGGTTTTCCTCAGTATGAACCGGCCGCGTTGCTGCACGAGGGCAGACTGTTTTTTGTCACTCGCGACCAGACCAAGGGCCGCGCCCACAAACAAATGACTTGGCAGCCGGGACAACCCCCACAAGTGATTGACACCAACCTCGAAGACCCGCGCAACGTGGACACGGCGGATCTCAGCTTCAACCCGGTGACGAAGCGATTCGAGGTTGTGCGCAGTGAACGCTACCACATGGAACTCTGGCTCTGGAGCATGGATCCCGCCGACTGGACAAAAGGACAATGGCGGCGTGAATGCCGGTTGCTCGCAACCGAAGGGAAGTTCTATTCCACGACCGACGGTTTCCATCCCGCCGGTGCCGTGATTGATGCCAAAAGCGGCGTGCAACACATTTTCATCTACAGCGGCCATCCCAACGGCCCCGCCGGCGTCTTCCGCGTCACCCGCACGTTGGATACGCAGAAACTGAGCCCTGTCTTAGGAAGACAAAAATCATGAAACATTCCCTCTTGCTCCTCGCTTTCCTGCTGGTCACAGGGACGGTTTCATACAGTCAACTCCGATTCGAGGCGGAAGATTACAGCTCGCCGCGCGAGGCCTGGCTGAAGGACAAGTCAGCTCCCAACCGGTGGACGCTCTGGAGCACCGACAAGGATGCCGACAAGAAATGGTCGGGAGGCGTTGTGCTCAAAAGCCCACCCGTCATGGCCGACCGCGCCAAGCCGGAAGACGGCGCGCCGCCATTGCACACGGTCATCACCGGTATTCCCAAGGGCGTTTACAACGCGCAGATCAAATGCGGACGCGTCTTGGCGGTCTCACTGGACGGCAAGACGTGGTCTCGGTACACGGGCGGTTGGATCGCGCGACGCGTCGAAATCAACAACGGAACATTCCAGTTGTGGGTTGACGACCGGTTCGCTGTCGAAAAAGAACAGGGACGCGGCACATCGTATTACGACTGCGTCCTGCTCTACCCCTGCGCGCCGATGGTCAACGGCGTGCCCAACGGCAATTTCGAACTCGAAGCCGGGGGACTGCCCGTTGGATGGACTTTTTCTGCGCGCGAGAAAACCGGCAAGGCTTCGCTCGATGCCGCCGATCGTCACTCGGGACGGTTGTCGGCGCGCGTCGAGTCCAGCGGCGAACTGGATTGGAGCCTCGCGTGCAGTGAGCCGATTACCGTGAAGCCCGGCGACGAACTCTCCCTCTCAGTTTGGGTGAAAGGCGCAGTGAAAAACGCCGCCGCCGTGCAGGTGGAAGGTTGTCACAAGGGGAAACGAGTCAAAGCGTTGCTGGGGCGAGCCGGTATTGACAGCGCGAAGGACTGGACGCAGATGAAGGGATACTTCACCGTTCCCGAACCAGTCACCGAATTGCGCATAGCACTGGCAGGCGTCGGACCGGCGGATGTTCGCGTTGACGACATCGCGCTCAATCGCGAACCGATGAAGTGGCCGACGGCCCCGAAGGTTCAGGGCTGGGCAAGACAGCGCGTCGAGGAAACGCTCGACCGCGGCATGGTGGCGGCGCGTGTTCCGGAAGGCGTCTATGTCGGCTGGCGTCTGCTCAACAGCGATCCTGCTGACGCAAGCTTCGACGTTTTTCGTCAGGTCAACGGCGGTTCGTGGGTCAAGCTGACCGATGCGCCCGTCACTCGAACCACCGACTTCGTTGATCGCCACGCGCCGGTCGATGGCCGGTTGAGCTACAAGGTGGAGTCAACTGTGAGCAGCGCTCCGGCTCCGCTTGCTGCCGACGGGGCTTCCTATGTGAGCATCAAGCTCCGCGACGCTCAGACGCGGTTCTCGAAAGTGGCCATCGCCGACCTCAACGGCGACGGCCGATACGACTTCGTCATCAAGCAGCCGGAAAAGAACATTGACCCCGCCAACCCATACTGGATCCCGTCGCCCGACACCTACAAGATCGAAGCCTACCTGAGCGACGGAACGTTCCTCTGGCAACACGACCTCGGCTGGGCCATCGAGCGCGGCATTTGGTATTCGCCGTATGTCGTCTGTGATTTGGACGGCGACGGCAACGCGGAAGTGGCGGCGAAAATCGGCGAGGGCGACCCGCGCGACGCTGATGGCCGCGTGCAGAGCGGTCCGGAGTGGATGGTTGTTTGGAATGGCATGACGGGCAAGGAGATCGCGCGAGTGCCGTGGCCCGATCGTTCCGGTTATAGTGTTTACAGCCGCGCCGCCCGCAACCAGATGGCTGTCGCCTATCTCGACGGGAAAACGCCTTGCCTCTTGGCTCTGCGCGGAACGTATGACCGCATGAAAGTTGATGCCTACCAGCTTCGCAACGGCAAGTTGGAGCGCCTCTGGCGATACGACAACAACCGCCTGCCGGTTTCCTATTGGGGCCAAGGCGAGCACTTCACCCGCGCCCTCGACGTGGACGGCGACGGACGCGACGAGGTCATGCTCGGCTCCGCGATGCTCGACGACAACGGCGTTCCGCTCTGGACAACCGGGTTGGGACACAACGATTTTGCGTACGTCGGCGACATCAACCCGCGCCGGCCGGGGCTGGAGATTTTCTACGGAATCGAAACGCGCGCCGAGGAGAATGGGATGTGTTTGGTTGACGCGGCCACGGGCAAGATGCTTTGGGGGTTCGAGGAGCCGACCGTTCACATCCACGGCGCCGGCATGTGCGCTGACATTGACCCGACCGTGCCGGGATTGGAGTGTTTCGCTTTGGACTGCCTGTCGAAAAAGCCCGACGTGCGCAAAGGCCCCTGGCTGTGGGCGGCGGACGGCACGCGGCTGTGGTTTGACAAACCTGTGGTGCCGAAAACCTTCAGCCTCACGCCCGTTTACTGGGACGCCGATTTGCAGAAGGAGCTTTTGCTGAACAACAAGATCAGCGATTACGCCGGCGGCGCGGCGCAGAATCTGGCAGCCAGCCCGGTTGGGATAGCTGATGTCCTCGGCGACTGGCGCGAGGAAATCATCGCCTCATTCCCCGGCGAACTCCGCATCTACACGACCACCATTCCCGCCGCCGACCGGCGTGTCTGCCTGATGCAAGACCGGATTTACCGCGCCGATGTGAGAATGAACAGCATGGGCTACTACAAACCACCGATGACCTCCTATTGTTTGGAAGCCCAATCGCCGGGACTGAACCTGACAGCCATGAAGAACGACGCCGGCAAGCCCGTCTGCCGCGTTGTCGTATCCGCGCCGCTCCACAAAGGCGTTGCCGGCATCGTGAAGGTGGAGAGCGACAACGGCATCAAGCTTCTGCCGGAGCAATTCACGGTTGATGTGAAGCCCGGCGAACGCCAAGTCCGCTTCGTCGAAATCCAAGCCGTCTCCAAAGTCCCGCCCGGCCTCATCCGTGCCACGCTTTCCATGAAGGACAGCGTCTTGCAGGGCCAAGTCCCGGTTGGCCGGTGAAGCGGCTACGGCGAGATAACATCGCGGCAGTTTTGGAGGTCAACGACCGGGGCGCGACCGTCGCCGGGAACGCGGCGGACATTCCGGATGCTGCCACCGGTGATTTCACGGCCACTTACGGCGCTGCGGTCGAATTGGGCGAAGGCGGCTGGGGCGATGTCCACCATGATGTTATCGAGCTTGAGGTTCCGGATGTGAGCGAAGGCGAAGTAGGTGGGGAGTCGCGCAAATAGAGTGTCGCGTTCATCGTGAGTGGTGCGCCGGCCGCCGACGGGCTTCTTGCGTTTGGCGTAATCGTCGGCTTGGGTCACGCGCAACTTCAGATTGCGCAAGGTGAGGTTCTCGATGGGGCTTTCCGGCATTCCTTGGATAAGGACACCGGCGCCGCTGTGCATGGTGATGTTCTCGAAGGTGATGTTGCGCATCTTGCCGATCTTGGAGTTCGGGTGACGTTTCTCGATGTCCATGAAGATCGGCGTGATAGTGCGGTTGGTGGCGTTGCCGGTGCTGAGGTCAAGGTCGCGGGACGTGATGTTCTCCATCGTTCCGCCGTCCTTGAGATAGAAGCCGAGGCCAGTGGGTGAATTGCGAATGCTGCAACGCTCGAAACGGATGTTCCGGAAGTCGCCGTGCGATTCCGTGCCGAGCTTGAGCGCGGACGCGGCAGATTCGAATTTGCAATCGCTGATCAAGACATCCTCGCACGGGAACGGCTCGGTGGTCTTCAGCACAATACAATCGTCGCCGGCGGTGATGTCGCAGCGCGTAATCTTCACGTGGCGACATGAGTTCGGGTCAATGCCGTCGGAGTTCAATCGCCGATAGTTGTTGCGGATGGTGACGCGGTCCACGGTGATGTTCTCGCACCGCTTGAAGTGCAGCGTCCACGCGTCGCTGTTGAGGATCGTCACGTCGCGGATGGTGACGTTGGCGCAGCCGGTGAACAGCAAGATGCCGACGCGAAACTGCGGCTTCGTCGGCGCGCCCCAGCGGTCGCCGTAATCGGCGGCGCCTTGGCCGTTGATGGTGCCTTTGCCAAGGATGCAAATCCGGCTGGCGTTGTCGGCGACCAGAAAGTGCGCGCCCGTTTGTTTCGGGCTGAGGCTGTAGTCACTGCGGTTGGTGCTGGCCCAGAGCGTGGCGCCGCGATCCAGTTCAAGCGCGACGCCGCTTGCGAGATGGACTTCACCGGATAGGTAATCGCCCGGTGGAAACTTCACCGTGCCGCCGCCGACTTTGGCGCAGGCGTTCACGGTCGCTTGAATGGCCGCTTGGTCGAGTGTCTGCCGGTCGCCTTTGGCGCCGAATTGGCGAACGTTGAACTCAGCGCCACACAGGCAGAACGGAACCAAGAAGCCAACCGACAAGAAAAGTTTCATGCGTTTTCGGTAGCACAAAACGCGCTTGTATTCGACGCCAATCGACTGCTAACTGATGAAATGAAATTCTTGCCGATGATCCTGTTGTTGGCGCATGGCGCTGTCGCCGCGCAGCTCCCAGTGCTCGACTTCTCCGGCGAGACCAACCGTCATGTCATCATCGCACAGGGCACGGAGGAGATTTATCAAGGACACCCGACAACGTTGTTGTTGCCGGATGGCAAGACGATGTTCTGTGTCTGGACGCTCAACCACGGCGGGCCTTGCGGCCCGATGAAACGCAGCGACGACGGCGGGCGCACGTGGAGCGAACTGCTGCCCGTGCCGGACAACTGGAAGACGACGCGCAACTGCCCCACGCTGCACCGCCTCACCGATCCACAGGGCAAGACGCGCCTTTTCGTTTTCGCGGGCCAGGGGCCGGGCGGCACGCGCCAGCCGGATAATGGGACGATGCAGATGTCTTATTCGATGGACGACGGCAAAACATGGACGCTGATGCGCAGTGTGGATCTTGAATGTGTGATGCCGTTCTGCACCATCGTGCCAATCGAAGGCGGCAAGCGACTGCTCGGCATGACCAATATCCGCCGGCCCGGCGAGACGCAGGACAAACGTTCCAACATCATTGCCCAGAGCATCTCGAAGGACGGCGGCCTGACGTGGAGCCTGTGGCGCATCGTGCTCGATCTCGGCGAACTCAAACCGTGCGAGCCGGAATTGGTGCGCTCGCCGGACGGCAAACAGTTGCTCTGCCTGTTACGCGAGAACAAAGACCGCGTCGCGCTCTACATGACGACCAGCGACGAAGGAAGGACGTGGTCCAAAGAGAAACCGCTGCCCCCCGGACTGTTCGGCGACCGTCACAAGGCCGTCTATGCGAAAGATGGCCGGCTGGTTGTCTGTTTCCGCGACACGGGCAAGGACAGCCCGACCAAGAATCATTTTGTCGCGTGGGTTGGTCGCTACGAGGACATCCTCGCCGGCCGCGACGGCCAGTATCGAATCAAGTTGCTGCACAGCCATAAAGCTGGCGACTGCGGCTATCCGGGCCTCGAACTGTTGCCCGACGGCACGTTCGTCGCCACCACCTACATCAAGTATCGTCCCGGCCCGGAGAAGAATTCGGTTGTCAGCACGCGCTTCACTCTCGCCGAGACAGACAAAGCCGAGAAGAACACGA
>CAZNOK010000054.1:0-25371 GCA_964574605.1 uncultured Verrucomicrobiota bacterium | reverse complement strand
GACAGCCGAGCAGGTTGCGTTGGCGGCGGAAGCCAACGCCAAGGTAGTTACGGAGGCGGAGAAACAGCAAGCTGCCGCTGATGCGGTTGCCAAACGAAAGACCGCTGATGCAGCAAAAGCGGCGTTGACTGAAGCACAGCAGAAAGAGCAACAAGCGCAGGTGCAGGTCAACACCGCCGCCAAGAATCTGGCCGACGCGCCGGCGCAGAAGAAAGCCGCTGACGATGCCTTGGCCAACGCGAAGAACCGGGTTGCTGCCGCCACGACCGCTTACCAGTCGGCCGTCGAGGCCCTTCAGTGTGCGGAAGCTGTCGCCAAAGTGATGGCCGAGCGCGCCGGCAGGTCGGAGAGAGACAACAAAGAGGCCGCAGCCGAAGCTGCCGTCAAGCGGAAGGCCACCGATGCCGCAAAGACAATCTTGACCCAAGCACAGCAGAAAGAGCAGCAAGCGCAGGCACAAGTCGCCGCTGCCGAAAAGAACCTCACTGAAGCTCCCGCAAAGAAAAAAGCTGCTGACGAAGCATTGGCCAACGCCAAGAACCAAATGCTCGCCGCGACGAAGGCTTACCAGCCAACCGAGCCGGCGGCGTTGGCGGCGGAGGCGAATGCCAAAGTGATGATGGAGCGTTTTGGCCGGTCCCAGTCGCAGAAGCAGCAGGCCACAGCCGACGCGTTCGCCAAGCGCAAAGCAGCCAATGAAGCCAAAGCGGCGCTGACTCAGGCCCAGACAATCCAACGAAACGCGCAGAGCGCGGCCAACACCGCCGCGCAGAAGCTGGCACGCGCGGAGGCGCAGAAGAAGCAGGCGATTGCTGGCTTGGCGAGCGCCAAGAAACAAATAGCTACCGCCACCACGGCGTCGCAAGCCGCCGAGCAAGCCGCTCAAGAAGCGGAGAAACTGGCTGCGGAAAAGAACCGCGTCGCCGCCGATGCGGCTGCCAAGCGCAAAGCCGCGACAGATGCCGCAGCCGCGCTGGCTCGGATCCAACAAGCACCGGCTCAAGCTGCGACCGCCGCACAGAGGTTGACCGAAGCGCAGGCACAAAAGAAAACCGCCGACGATGCTCTGGTGACCGTGAAGAATCAGTTAGCCGCTGCTACCGCGGCTTCGCAAGCCGCCGAGCAAGCCGCTCAAGCTGCCGAGGCCAAGGCCAAGCAAGTCACCGGTGATGCGGCCAAGCCGACGGCGGAGAAGAAGCAGGCCGCCGATGAAGCCGTTGCCAAACGCAAAGCGGCGAACGATGCCAAGGCCACTCTCGCCAAAGTCCAGCAGAGCGAACAGCAAGCGCAGGCGTCAGCGAAGACTGCTGCGCAGAAACTCGCCGAAGCCGAGGCAGCGAAGAAATCGAGCGACGAATTTCTGCCAAAAGCCAAGACTCAAGAAGCCGGGGCGATTGCCGCGAACCAAGCGGCCCAAGAAGCCGGCAAGGAAGCCATCCGACTCGACACAGCGAACAAGCAAGCCGCCGCCGATGCCGCCGCAAAACGCAAGGCGGCCAATGACGCCAAAGCCGCTTTAGCCCCGAAGGCGAAGGCGTTGGATCAAGCGGCGGGTCAGGCCAACAACGCGGCACAGGACTTGAGCAGGGCCGAAGCGCGGAAGAAATCCACCGAACAAGAATTGGAGAACCTCAAGAAGCGGATCGCCTCGGCCAAACAGACATTCGAGGCGGACGAAAAAACCGCACAAGCGACGGAAGCCGCAGCGACTCCGTTGAAGGCGGAAGCAGACAAAACCCGGACGGCATATTCGCAGGGTATGAAAGTCGCCGACGACAAGCGCGCGTTAGCCCAGCAGGCGAAGACTACGCTCTACCGGCTCGTCTCCGCCAAGCAGGTGGCAAAAATCACGGAGAGCAACGAACCGCCGGCGCCGGCGAACCGGATTGATGAAATCGTGTTTGCGAAGTTGAAGGCGCTCGGCATCCAACCGGTTCTCTGCTCCGATGCAGTGTTTATCCGCCGCGCCTACTTGGACCTGACCGGCAAGTTGCCGCCTGCCGAAGAAGCCAAAGCGTTCATTCAAGATTCGGACAAAACCAAACGCGTCGCCCTGATTGGCCGGCTCCTTGAGCGGCCTGAGCACGCTGATTACTGGGCGATGAAATGGAGCGACATCCTGAGAGTCAAGGCGGAGTTCCCCGTCAAGGTTTGGCCCAACGCGGCGCAGGCGTATCACCGTTGGTTGTGGGAATCGGTCGCGCGGAATAAACCATACGATCAGTTCGCCCGTGAATTGCTCACGTCTAGTGGAAGCGATTTCCGCGTGGGACCAGTCAACTTCTACCGCGCCATCCAAAACCGGACACCCGAAGGCATCGCAGGGGTCGTCGCGCTCGCGTTCATGGGCACGCGAATTCATGTCTGGCCGGAAGACCGTCGTGCCGGCATGGCGGCATTTTTCTCTCAGGTCGGCTACAAACCCACCAGCGAGTGGAAGGAGGAGATCGTGTTTTGGGATCCACTCAAATCAGTCGCCGTGCCGCTCAGCACCGCGCCGGGCGTGGACGCCGTTGACAAGGCGGTGAAAGTTTCCAACCAGATTCCGCAAGGTTTGGCCGAACCGTTGAGCGAGAACGGACCGCTCGCGGCTGTCTTTCCGGATGGCACGAAAACAACTGTTCCGCCAAACCGTGATCCGCGCGAGGCGTTTGCCGATTGGCTGATTCGACCGGACAATCCGTGGTTCGCCAAAGCCATCGTCAACCGGACTTGGGCGTGGGCGATGGGACGCGGCATCATACACGAACCAGACGACATCCGGGAGAACAATCCACCAAGCAATCCCGAACTCTTGGCCTGCTTGGAAAAGGAACTGGTCTCCAGCGGCTTCAATCTGCGGCAACTGAAGCAACTGATCTTCACTTCGACCACATACCAGTTCTCTTCGATACCGAGGTTCAAGACACCCGAGGCGCGAGCCAACTTCGCCAGCTATCTGCTGCGGCGCGTCGAGGCCGAGGTGTTGATTGATGCGCTGAACGAAATCACCGGCAGTTCGGACCTCTACACCAGCGCAGTTCCGGAGCCGTTCACCTATATTCCCAAAGACATGTCCGCGGTGGCGTTGGCCGACGGCAGCATCACCAGTTCGTTCCTGACGTTGTTCGGACGCTCCTCGCGGTCCACGGGGATGGAAGCCGAGCGCGTCAACGAGATGGCCTCGACCCAGTGGCTGCATATGTTGAATTCGACCGCCGTCCAGAGCAAGCTACAGGGCGGCCCGAAGCTTGCGGCGATACTCTCCAAGGGCGGCAAGCCGAACGAAATCGCCGAGAGACTTTACCTGACAATCCTCTCCCGGTTACCGACGGATGCCGACGTGCAGGCCGCAGAGGAATACACCAAGAGCGGAGCCACAAAAGGAAACGACGCCTGGATTGATCTTACCTGGGCGCTAATTAACAGCCCCGAATTTCTGTTGAGACATTAAGTCTAATCAACGTGCTATAATAAAGAGTCAAAGGAGTACCGAAACGATGAGTGCAAACCAGAATCAAGAGCGAGTCACTCGGCGCGAGGCTTTGCGACGTGGCGCTTTGGGTGTTGCGGGCATGGTCGCCGCCGGCAGTCTGAGTTCGCGTGTCTTCGCGGCCCCGGCCCAGAAGACACCCGAGCAGAAAGCCGCCGAAGAGAAAGCGGCTCGCGATGCGGCGGCCATTGCCAAGGCCAAGGACAAGAAGACTCGAATCAAATCAGTCATCCAAGTTTTCTTGTGGGGCGGCATGTCGCACAACGATACTTGGGACCCGAAACCCACTTCGGGCTACGCCTACTTGGCCGACTTCGACAAGGTCATCCCCACCAACGTGAATGGAATCCAGCTTGGCTCGCTGTTTCCGAAACTGGCCCAACAGGCCGACAAGTACTCGTTGATCCGCAGCATGACCCACGGCAACAACGGCCACGAGACCGCCGCCTACTTGATGCAAACCGGTCACCTGCCGGGCGGACGGCTGGCTTATCCGAGCATCGGCGCCATCTTTACTTTCTTCAAGAAAGACCAGTACAAAGGATTGATTCCACCTTATGTCGTGATGCTGGAAGCAGCGGGACGATTTTCCGAGGAAGGTTTCCTTGGTCCCGCGTATAAACCATTCGCCACGGGCGGCGATCCCAACGCGGCCCGCTTCGAGGTGCAGGGAATCGTCAACCGAGGAATAGACGATGGCCGGCAAAAAGCCCGTCGCGAACTCGTGGACAAGATCAACACGATGGGCTACGGCCTCGCGGAGGCTCCGGAGATGGTTGCCGCCGAGGAGGCGCGGCAGAAAGCCTACGGATTGATCTTGGGCAGCGGGAAAGAAGTTTTCAATCTCGATAACGAACCAACGGCACTCAGGGATCGCTACGGTCGGCACACGTTCGGACAGGAATGCTTGGTGGCCCGGCGACTGGTCGAGTCGGGTGTGCCCTACATCACGATTAGTTTCCCCGGTGGCTGGGACACCCACTCGAATCATTTCGCTACCATGCGGAACCAGTGCGCCAGTCTGGATCAAGGCTTGGCGACGCTCCTCGCTGATTTGAAAGAGCGAGGCTTGCTCGACAGCACCTTGGTCTGGTGCACCGGCGAGTTCGGCCGAACGCCGAAGATTTCATGGGAACCGCCGTGGAACGGCGGACGCCATCACCACGGCGATGTCTTCACCGTGCTTGTCGCCGGCGGCGGATTCAAGGGTGGCCGCGTGGTCGGCTCGTCCGATGAGAAAGGCGAAAAGGTCAAAGACAGACCCGTGTATCCTGCGGACCTGCTGGGAACTTTTTATCTATTGGCCGGCATTGATGCCAAGGCCAAGCTGCCGCATCCGTGGGGACTGGATGCCTACGTGTTGGACACCGAGAACGAAGGCATGAAGTCAGCCGGGATGTTGGAAGAGATCATATAATTGATGGCCGGTGATGAAGAAGCTCATGAGTAGATTCAGCAGGCTTCTGGTCTTGTGGCTGGCTGCCGCGTCCTCGACTTGGGCGCAGAACCAGTACATCGGTTACGTCTATCCCGCCGGTGGCCAACAAGGCACCACGTTCCCGATTCGGCTGGGTGGACAGGGACTCGTCTACGCTTCTGATCTGGTTGTGAGCGGAGAAGGAGTCAGCATTCGGCTGGTTGACTACTACCGGGTTTACGACAATCAGGAAATGGGGCTTCTCAACCAGCAACTGAACGAATTGCGGAAGAAGGAAACAACGCTCAGCGACGAGATGGCAGCCAAGATGACCGCCTTCGAGTTCCCGGCTCCCATCGGCCCGGACACCGGCGGCAACGCCGCGCCGTTCTTGATTTGCCCGGTATGCGCCTCCGCCAACGCGATTGATGCCGCCTTCTGCGTCAAGTGCCGGACGAAGTTGGAGAAACCCAAAGAGCCGTCACCGGCCGAAAAAGATTCCAAAAGCACAGCCCCAAAGTCCGAGAAGGAAATTGGCAAGGAGAAGTTGATTGATCGGCTTCAGAGAAGGTTCGCCGAAGACGAACGCGATCCGGCGGTTCGTTCCCAGACCGAGATCGTCTTTGCCGAGGTCACGATCGCGCCCGACGCAAAACCGGGCCGGCGAGAGATCCGTGTGATCACCAAACGGGGCGTCTCCAACCCGTTGTCATTCCACGTCGGCCAAGTGCCCGAAGTCGCCCGCAAACCGATGAAGACCATGAAACTCCCGGTGCTCGGCAAGGAGTATATCGCCCAGCGCAAACGGCCACGCGAAGAAGAAGAAGTGCGCATCACCGTGCCGTGCACGATGAACGGCCAGCTCGCGGCGGGCGAGATAAACCGGTATCGTTTTCAGGCGAACAAAGGACAGCGGCTCGTCATTTCCGCGAAAGCACGGGAGTTGATTCCGTATGTTCCCGATGGCGTTCCCGGTTGGTGTCAGGCCGTGCTTCGCATTCGCGACGCCACCGGCAAGGAGCTGGCATACAACGATGATTTCCGCTCCAACCCCGACCCGCTAATTTATTTTGAGGTGCCCGAGGACGGCGAGTATCTGCTCAGCATCAACGAAGCGCTTTTCCGCGGCCGCGAGAGTTTTGTGTATCGCATCACGATCGGCGAGTTGCCTTTCTTGACGAGCATCTTCCCGTTGGGTGGCCGCGTCGGCGAGCCGGTGAAGATCGAAATGGACGGCTGGAATCTGGAAAAGACCACGGTGGCGTCGCCACCCAAAGACGCAAAACCCGGGACGCATCTCGTTGCCGCCACCAACGGAAAATTCGCCTCCAACTACGTGCCGTTCGCCTTGGACACGCTCCCTGAATGTCTGGAGCAGGAACCCAACGACGAGCCGTCCAAGGCGCAAAAGGTGCAGATGCCCATCATCATCAACGGACGCATTGATCGTCCGGGCGATTGGGACGTTTTCGAGGTGGGCGGCAAGTCCAACGAAACGATTGTTGCGGAAGTGTCCGCGCGCCGGCTCGGTTCCCCGCTCGATTCCATCCTCAAGGTCTCCCGCGCGGATGGGAAGATCATCGCGCTCAACGACGATCATTTCGACGCCGCATCGGGGCTGAACACCGACCACGCCGATTCCTATCTCATGGTGAAACTCCCCGCCGACGGCAAATACTTCATTCACATCGGCAGCACGCGGCGACAAGGCGGGAAAGAGAATGCCTACCGGCTCCGGATCAGCCAGCCGCAGCCTGATTTCGTGTTGCGTTCGATCCCCTCCCGAATCGTCATGCGCACCAAGGGTTCTGCGAACGTGACCGTCTTCGTCATCCGCAAAGATGGATTCGACGGGCCGGTCACGCTGAAGTTCAAAGATCTCCCCCAAGGGTTCGAATCGTCCGGCGCCACGCTGGCGGCCAAACAAGAGGCCGTGGGATTGGGGTTGAAGACAACCCTGACAGTGACGGAGAAGCCCGTCAATCTCACCATCGTAGGCACGGCGAAGATCGGGGACCGGGAGATCGTCCATGAGGTCGCACCGGCCGAAGACAAGATGCAGGCTTTTCTGTACCGCCATTTGCTGCCTGCGGAAACCCTACCGGTGTTGGTCTTCGATCCCTCCTACCAACCGCCCGCCAATCGCATTCGCCCGCCGATCCGCGACCAAGATCGCCCGAAGAACGTGAAGCGCACGTTGACCCGATCATCAGTCGAGTGGTACTTGAAGCAGATCGAGGGTCTCTATCAAGACTGGTTCCTGACCGACGAGTTCGTCAACCGCGAGGTCGCGCGAGTCGAAGCCAGCGTGATTCAATAATCGTTCTCCGGGGCGACACAGGACAATCAAACCCACAATTGCCGGTCCAAGGAGCGGTATTGGATCGCTTCGCTGATGTGGTCGGATTGGATGCGTTCGCTTCCGGCCAGATCGGCAATCGTGCGCGCCACTTTCAGGATGCGGTCGTAGGCGCGCGCGCTCAGGTTCAACTCCGTCATCGCCATCTTCAGCAACTCCTGACTTTCATCACCCAGCGCACAGTGCGCCTTGATCTCTTTGGCCGACAATCCGCGGGCTGCACTGGCCGAACAGCTTGCGCCGTGGGGTGTGAATGGACAATGCACACCCGCAAAACGATGGCAGTTTCCCAAGCAGTCGGCGCGGATTTTACGTAATTCTGTTTGAATTGCCGCCTTCTGCGATTATCCTCTTTAGTTAAGTCTCTGAAAGCGATACACAATGTCAGCCACAATCAAACTTCAAGACATGAGGGACATCATAACCGATGAGAAGGTGTCGAGGCGCAGTTTCCTGAAGTGGAGCGCTGTCTTTGGGGGTGTGGCGGCATTGCGCCCCCAAGCGCTCGGCAGCGCTTTTCATAAAGTAGAATCTGACAATTGCAAATTGTCGGCGTCTAAAGAAGGAAAATGGATTGCGGCGGCGTGCTGGCACAACTGCGGCGGCGGGTGCTTGAATAAGGCTTTTGTGGTGAATGGTGTCGTAACCAGACAAAAAACGGACGACACGCACCCTGACAGTCCGGATTTTCCGCAGCAGCGAGGCTGCGCTCGCGGTCGCTCTCAGCGCATGCGGCTTTACAGCGCTGACCGGCTGAAGTATCCGATGAAGCGAAGAAACTGGGCACCGGGTGGCGGCAAGAAAGAGTTGCGAGGTCGCGATGAATGGATCCGCATTTCTTGGGATGAAGCGCTCGACATCCTCGCGAGTGAAACCAAGCGCATCAAGGAGAAGTACGGCAATCAGGCCATTCTTTGGGGCACTCGATCACTGAGACTTTACGGCGGACATGTATCCGCATGGGGTTCCGAATCTGCCGGAACATGGGGCGCCACGGCACCGCGGGTCAGCGGCGGCTACGCCTACGGCAACGACCGTTTGGAGATGCGCAAGTCCAAGCTAATTGTCATGTGGAGCACCGATCCTCTATGTTCGAGTGCCGGTGTTCCCGCCTACAATTATCTCCAAGCAAAAAAAGCCGGAGCAAAGTTCATCTTCATTGATCCCTTTTACAATAACTCCGCCCAAGTTCTCGCCGATGAGTGGATCCCGATACGTCCCGGCACAGATACCGCAATGCTTCTGGCCATCGGCCACACGCTGATCACCGAGGATGACCCAAAAACCAAGCCGCTGATTGATTGGGATTTTATCAAGCGTTGCACGATCGGCTTTGACAAGACAAGCCTTCCCGAGGGCGCTGATCCGGAAGACAACTATAGGGGTTACGTCCTTGGATTGGATGCCAGCGGCAAACCGGCATCGAAAGGCCACAAGAATTACCCCGCCAAGACCCCGGAATGGGCTGAAGAGATCTCCGGTGTCCCCACGGACAAGATCCGCTCCTTTGCCCGGGAAATCGCGACGACCAAACCGGTTGCTTTCATGGAAAGCGATGCCTCGGCGCGCATCAACAATGCGCAATCATTGGGCCAGGCATTTGTCACGGTCGCAGCGATGATCGGATGCATCGGAGTAAGCGGTGGAGGGTTTGGTCGCACCCGTTCGTCAAACGCCGGGAACATCGGCAGCAGTCTCGTCAGGGTCGGTCCCGACGGCGCCCGATTGAAACCGGCGCCAAATCCTCTTGCCAACGTGCGGATCAATAGAAACGAGCTGTGGAATGCCATTCTTACCGGCAAATACACTGGCGGCGTTGGCCCCCAAAAAGACATCAACATCCAGATGATCTATCATACGCAAGGCTCCTACCTGCAAACCGCCGTCGGTCAAGCCAGAGGCATCGAGGCGATGCGCAAGGTCGAGTTTGCCGTCGCCCAAGATTTGCATCTCACGACTGGCTGCATGTATTCCGACCTCGTTCTTCCCGTGACGCACATGTGGGAACGGCAGGGATATGTATCTTCACCGAACCGGGAAGTCCTCTTCTGGACAAGCCAAGTGGTCGCTCCAATGTTTGAAGGTAGGGATGACGAATGGATTGATTGGGAATTGGGGAAACGGCTCGGCGTCATCAAGCCCGACGATGCTCCCGAGTTGCCGCTCAAACAGCGCACCTTCAATCAAATCGCCGGCGCCAGCGTAGTCAACGATGACGGAAAAACATTTGAACCCTTGGTCACCATCACCGAGCAAGACCTCAAGGACATGGGCGTGACCGGCAAACCGCAGACGGGGCGCATCCCCATCAAAGAACTCCGCGAAACAGGTTCGTATCAGGTGCCACGAAAACCGGGAGACAACTTCGGCGCGATTTCGCTGAAATCATTCCGCGAGAATCCGGCCAAGAATCCGGTCAGAACCGAAAGTGGCAAGATAGAAATTCATTGCCGGGCATTGGCCAAATATATTACCGGCTTGGGCTGGACGACCATTCGCCCGATTCCTGCGTATATTCCGCCCGTTCACGGGTATGAATCCTCCTTCTCCGATTGGGAGAAGAAGATTAAGGGTGAGTTCCCGTTGCAACTTTACAACAAGCATTACCTGCGACGCAGCCACACCGAGTTTGATAACATCCCCCCAATGCGCGAGGCGTTTCCACAAGAGTTTTTCATGAACCCGATGGATGCGGCGGAACGCGGCATCAAACGGGGCGACATCGTTCTGATTCGCAGCGCATACGGCAAGTGCATCCGCCCTGTCTGCCTGACAGAACGCCTGATGCCCGGCGTCGTCAGCCTGCCGCACGGTGCATGGTTGGAGATGGATGAGGCAACGGGAATTGATAAAGCAGGCTCGGATAATTACATCGAGGGAGCGGTCCCCACTACCGAGGGACACATGGGGTACAACAGCCAGAACGTTCAGGTCGAGAAGTATGCCGGCCCCTTGGAACTCAAAGCGGATGCATTGTGGCCCCAGCGGATTCCGTTGAAGGGAACTTAGACAATGGCAAAGCAACTAGCCTTTTACATAGATACCAGCGCATGCGGTAACTGCAAAACATGTCAGGTCGCATGCAAGGACAAGAACAATCTGCCTGTGGGCGTTCTCTGGCGGCGCGTGCATCAGTATGGCGGCGGCGGTTGGAAGCGACAACACGGATATTTTCTTCCGGAAAAGGTGTTCAGCTACGGCGTCACGGTTTCTTGCATGCATTGCGCAAAACCGGCGTGCATGAAGGCTTGCGAGTTCGGCGCAATCACCAAGCGTGCCGATGGTATCGTGCTCGTTGATCAGAAGAAGTGCACGGGCTGCGGTGAATGCAAAACCGCGTGTCCCTACGGTGCCCCGCAGTTTTACGGAGCCGACAAGCTTATGTCCAAGTGTAATTTCTGCGAAGATCTGCTGGCAAAGGGAGAGAATCCGGCGTGCGTTGACGCCTGCCCTATGCGCGCTCTCGGTTTCGGCGAGCTAAGTGAGTTGCAGGCCAAGTTCGGGAACCTCCAAGCCATCGAACCTCTGCCAAAAGCAACAATCACCCAGCCGTCTGTGGTCATCACGCCTCACAAAGACGCCCAGATAAGCGGCGAAGGGAACGGCAGAATTCTCGACCTCGTTCAATCGCTTTAATGGGAAGACTTACGACATCCGAGCTTCTTGGAATACTGAAGAATCGGGAATCAAGCTACGCATTCCTGTCCCGGATCTACCGGGAGGAAGTCTCGCCGACTCTCTTGAAAGAACTGGCAGGCAGTTCCCATTTGGCCGCAGAGGAAGAGACAGATGGCGAAGGAAAACAGATTCTCGATCGTTTCTTCAAAGATCTTCAGGATCGTGATTTGAGCAAAGTCACGGAGGACTTGGCTGCGGAATACGCAGGCCTTTTCCTTAATGCCGGAAGGAAATCCATCGCTCCCTACGAATCGGCGTACACGAGCAAGGAGAAGATACTAATGCAGCAGGCACGCGACGAAGTCCTCTTGGGATATCGTCAGGAAGGCTTGGATCGCATTCGGGAATTTCCGGAACCGGAAGATCACATAGCTCTGGAATTTGAGTTCATGTCAATTCTATGTAGAAAAACCATTGAATGCCTTGAGAATGGAGACAGGCAAGCGTGCCTGAGCTATTTCACGAAACAACAGCAATTCATCGAGAAACACCTAATGACTTGGGTTCCGTATTTTTCCAGAGACATGGAGCAAGCAGCACATTCGGAGTTCTACCTTGGGATAGCTAAACTGACACGGGAGTATCTCAACCGTGACGTGGCCATGATCTCATTGTTGATTGATGAGAGTCAGCGACGTTCGGGAGAAATGATGCCGACCATTCGCCACATCTACATCTCCTCTGGCCACAACTACCGCGGCCACCACGGCCAGTCGCCCGGGCAGCACCCGATCATCGAAGTCGAACAAGTCGAATGTGTCGCCGGCAAAGGACTGGTTGGCGACCGTTACTTTGCCGAGAAACCCGGCTCCAAAGGCCAAGTCACCCTTTTCGCCATCGAGGTGCACCACCATCTCTGCGAGAAGTTCGGCCAGCCCGACACGCCGCCATCCGTTTACCGGCGCAACCTTATCACCGAGGGACTCGACCTCAACACGCTCATCGGAAAAGAATTCAAACTGCAAGGCGTCCGCTTCTTCGGCACTGAGGAATGCAAGCCTTGCTACTGGATGGACCAAGCCGTCGCCCCCGGTGCCGAGGACGCTATGAAAGGCCGCGGCGGCCTCCGCGCCAAAATCCTTACGACTGGAGTGCTCCGTCGCGATGCCACTTGACCAACATGGACGCAACATCAACTACCTGCGCGTCTCCCTGACTGACGCCTGCAACCTGCGTTGTGTCTATTGCATGATGGAGCAGATGACCTTCCGTTCGGGCGATGCACTGCTCAGCGACGACGAACTCCTCACCCTCATCCGCCTCTTCGCCGAACTCGGTTTCGAGAAAATCCGCCTCACCGGCGGCGAACCGACCTTGCGCCGCAACCTCATCGCCCTCATCCGGAACATTTCCGGAACACCGGGCGTCAAATCCGTCGGCCTCACCACCAACGGCATCCTCCTCGACTACCTTGCCCGCCCGCTCCGCGACGCCGGCCTCGACCGCGTCAACGTCAGCCTCAACACCCTCGACGCCTCCCGTTTCCGGCAAGTCACCCGCTGGGGCAACCTCCGTGACGTTCTGGCCGGCATCGAAGCCGCCGAGCGCGTTGGCCTCCGCGTCAAAATCAACGCCGTCCCCGTCCGCGGCTTCAACGACAACGGCGACATCGCCGCTCTTGCCCGCCTCACGCTCGACCGCGACTGGCAGGTTCGCTTCATCGAAATGATGCCCCTCGGCGGCATCGCACAGTTCCAACAACAGAACATCGTCCCCGAAGCCGAACTCCGACGCCACATCGAGACCGTGCTCGGCCCCCTCACCGCCGTCAACGACGGCCAACTCGACGGCGAAGCCCGCGTTTACCGCCTGCCGAAGGCGAAGGGCACGGTGGGCTTCATTAGTTCCGTGAGCAATCCCTTCTGTGCTGGCTGCAACCGGATGCGCCTGATGGCCGACGGCATCCTCCGCCTCTGCCTCCTCCGCGAGAACGAGGTGGACCTCAGCAAACCGCTCCGAGCCGGCTGGATCACCGACCGCCTCAAAAAACTCATCCGCGATTCCGTCCACCAAAAACCGTGGGGCCACGGCCTCGCCGAAAACAAGTTCGCCGCCAACCGTACCATGTCCGAGATCGGCGGATAATCACGTGAGCTTCGATGATATATCGCCTGCCGATATATCAGTCTTCGCTGCCCGCTGTTTGGAGAGCGCATTGATTACCGGGGTCAGACAAATCCGTAATACCAGCCACCAAAGACTTAACGCTGGATCGGAATAGCATTGCGCTTCGGACACGAATCCATGCGCAAGCAGATTACGGAAATCGTAGCCGGTTTTCTCGATGAGATGGCCGCGCAGTTCAAAGCAGAGGGATTCACCAAAAATCTTGGTGGTTGCCTCCAGCCCAAAAATTGCGCCCAACACCTTTACCGGCTGCGTTCCATCGGACATCAAATTGCTCACATCAACACCGTTTGACTCCAAGACATACCGGAGCGAGTTCTCGATCTGCGGAACGAGTAGATGGCTCGCTACCACAAAGTCTCCGTGAAACCCAGCGTGAATGCCACGAAGGAATATTGCCTCGTGGCCTCGCGGCACGAACGGATTGTTCCGAACAACAAATAGCAGATCATGGAATGTCGGATGGTGGTCGTTAAGAATCTGGACGCGGGCGGGGTCGATGTACGCACTTGTACGCAAATGCCAATGGAACTGTGCTGCATTGGAGAACATCTCGGCTTCGAGTTGCTCCTCCAGCATCTCCCCCTTTAGGTTATGCAGCCCCTCCTTCTTCGCGATTGGCCTCCCTTTCTCGTCGAGAATTGAAGCGCCAAACAAATGTGTGACTGGATTTTGCATGGCCAAATCCAACACTTCTTGCCGAAGCTGTTTCGGATCGGCCAACGGATGACCGAGTACGAACTTGAAGAGTGCGTCATGCAGGTTGGTATCTTTCACATGTTCACGTGCAGATTTCACGGCGTCCCCAATGTCAATTTGGGTAGAAACGCGGTGCATCTCTTTGTGACAGTCGGCCTGATACTTGGTCAGGCGTTCCCGCAATTCCTCGATACGCGACGAAGCAGCACCGGCACGACGCAGGGCCTCAACGCCATTGGCCAGAATGGAAGCAGCAGCCAACGCGCTTGCGTTCTCTCCAGTCGCTCGCGCCTCTGCTTCGTCAACGTAAGTTTCACCTGCGGCCAATCGAGCCGCCTTCTCAGCCTCCGTGTTCTTCGCGCGTTTGTGCCAGTCGGCTTCAGCTTCAAAGTACGCGCGGGCCGTGTTCTGATCTGACTGGGTCTTGGCGCGAGCGGCACAACTTGCGGCAATCCCGGCGAATTCGGCGGGGTCGCCGCCTCCGAACTTGAAAAGTAGCTGCATAAACCGGCAACAGCGGAAGCCATCGGGATCGCCTGATGCCTGTTTCGCAGCATTCTGCAATACTTCGCGACTCCTCTTAAACAGGTCTTTAGATGGACCAAGTTTCGCTGCAAGTTGTAGTCCTCGATGGAAACAGGTGTCAGCAAACGTCCAGTCATCGACATTATTGAGACGCTCCGCTGCTTCAATGTACGATTTGGCCGCGTCGGCACAGGCGAGATGGTCTTTGGCAACTTCCCAGACGACATCGAACAACCGGGCGCGTAGCGCCGGGTCTTTAGTCACTTTTGCCAATTCCCGCACCGCCTCGACATCGGGTGGCGACAAATCAGACGGAATGAGCGCTCGCTTGCCCCCCATCTGAAACCACGGAACGAATGGCTGATCGGGCGTATCGAAACTTGGGTGAAAACTTACCAACACTTGGAGGAACCGGTACGTTGCAGCCAGATTCGCATCGCTATTTTCTTCGGCTTGCTGTGCAGCCTTTCCGTACGCCGTCATGTAGTAGTCGCAGCAAGGGCGCTCTGCTTGGGCGAGTGGAACGTCCACATCCACAGTCGCGAGGAGGGATTTGTCTCCTTTGAACACCACACTGTCAGCACTCATGCAACCCGTTCTCCAGAGCTTAGCTTCCCGTCTATGCCAGCGCTGAGTTCAGCGTTAGGTCCTCTCATCTTCATTTTTGGTGTCGACCGTCCTCGGCCTTGACGCAGGCGGGCGAAGCCGAGTCGGGCGAGACGCCGCTGTCGTGTGCGGCAAATGTCGGAAAACTGTGATTCGAGTGGCATTGGCGAGCAGACTAATCCCGGCACCGATTACCGACAAGCGCGAAGATGTTGGTGACCGGCTGGGATGGCGGCCTTGCGCCCCGCCGCACCCCACACCACCGGTGAGTTGTCCTTCGATGATATATCGCCTGCCGATATATCAGGGCTTACCGGCGGGGGCGGCGAGCACCAAGTCCATTGCGGCGGCGAACTGTTGCCATTTGCGGATGCGTTCGGCCAACTCGACGCGACCTTTGGCGGTAATCGCGCAGAGTTTGCGCTCATGCCTCTTGCCGACGTTCACCCGTTCGGACTTGATCAGGCCACGACGCTCCAAGTCGCGCAGCAGCGGATACAAACGGCCAAACGAAAACTGAAAGTAGTGATGCGAGCGCACTGCCAACTCCTGCCGCAGCCGGTAGCCGTAGCAATCATTTTCCGCCAGCAACGCCAAGACGAGTGTCTCCGCGTTCCCGTGCAATAGTTCTCGCTCCAAACTTTTCATGGTCATTCCCTCATATATCGGCAGGCGATATATCATGGGTTGACTGGCACGGTCAATGACCGGGGTTCCTTTGAGAGCCAGTGAGTTGGTGTAGCGTGTGCTGTCTCAGCGCATGGGGAGAAGACGTCGCTTGTCGGCTTCGACAGCCGACTCTACAAAAAAATCCGAGTGCATCCGAGTGCATCTGTGGCTACATTGTCGGCCTCGCATGGGCAAAACCACAAACATCTCTGTCAGCCAAGCCGAGCGGCTGATTCGCCGGGCGATGAAACCGGCGCGAACCACTGTCGTTCCGCTCGCGGATGCTGCTGGTGAAGTCTTGCGCGAAACGCTCTGTGCAGACCGGCCGCTGCCGCCGTTTGACCGTGTCACAATGGACGGCGTGGCACTGTCGTTCGCCGCGTGGGAACGCGGCTGCCGTGAGTTTCGCATTGAAGGTGTCCAAGCGGCCGGTAAGACGGCGCTGAGGCAACGCAATCCGGTCGGCTGCATCGAAGTCATGACGGGAGCCGTGTTGCCGGTTGGGTGCGACTGCGTCGTGCCGGTCGAGGAGATCGAAACGCGCGAAGGCTGGGTGCGCATTATCGGCAAGGTCATGCGCGGACAATTCATTCATCGGACTGGCACCGACGCGCAACGCGGCAAGGTGCTTGTGCCACCGGGCAAAGTGCTCGATGGACCGGCCATTGCGGTGGCAGCGTCAGTCGGGAAAACGCATTTGCGCGTGGCAAAACGTCCGTCAATCGCAATCGTCAGCACCGGCGATGAGCTTGTCGAGGTCGCCGAACGTCCTCTGCTGCACCAGATCCGGCTGTCGAACGCGCACGCGCTGGCGGCGTCGCTGCGCCTGCACGGGTTTCGCAATGTAAGGATTTATTGCGCGCCGGATAAACCTTCCGAACGGGTACTCTACGCGGCTTTGGCAGCGGACATCGTATTGGTGACTGGCGGCGTGTCGAAAGGACGATTTGATTTTGTGCCGGCGGTGTTGAAGCGGCTCCGAGTGTGCGAAGTGTTTCATCGCGTGCGGCAACGGCCGGGCAAGCCGATGTGGTTCGGTGTAGCCACGGCGCTCCGTCGCCGTGCGGGAGCGAACGCCCCGACGGAGCGGGGCGGCTACAGCAGATTGGTGTTCGGGCTGCCGGGGAATCCGGTGTCGTGTCTGGTGTGTTTGCACCGATATCTTTTTCCGTCGCGCGACGTTGAGCTGACGAAACCCATCGCGCGCAATGCGCTCACCGTGTTTCAGCCCGTCAGCAACGGCGTGCCGGTAAATATCAACACGAGTGGGGATTTTGCGGGTCTGGCTCGCAGTGACGGGTTTGTTGAGATTCCGGAAGGCACCGGGTATGTTCGGCGCGTGAGGTACTGGTCATGGAAATGAGCAAGATGGTGGATGTGTCGGCGAAACAACCCACGGCGCGCGAGGCGGTGGCTCGCGGTGTCGTCGAGGCGCCGGCAGCGTTGATGAAGCTGTTGCGCAATGGCGAACTGCATTCGCCGAAGGGGCCGATCTTCCAGACGGCGGTCGTGGCGGGCACGATGGCAGCGAAACGAACGAGTGAGTTGCTGCCGTTGTGTCATCCGTTGCCGGTCGAGGGTTGCGAGATTTCGATTCGCGCAAAGGGGCGACGAATCACCATCGAGGCGCGTGTGCGGACGATGCACAAGACGGGCGTCGAGATGGAGGCATTGACGGCGGTAAGCGTGGCGGCGTTGACCGTTTATGACATGGGCAAAGCCGTGTCGCACAGGATTGTGATTCGCGCCATTCGGCTGTTGAAGAAGACCGGAGGTAAGAGTGACTACCGGGGACGGTAAGCCGAGTCTGCGAGACATGCGAAGCAAACTCGAATCTCGAAATCCGAAATCCGAAACAATGACGGCAAATCCGAAATCAGAAATTTACGGCCTCGTGCTGATCGGCGGGCGGAGCATGCGGATGGGCCGCGACAAGGCGATGTTGCGCTTCGGCGCGAAACCGCAGGCGATGGCAGCATACGAGTTGTTGGCGCAGTGCTGCGCGAAAGTGTTCCTGTCCTGCCGACAGGGACAGACGATGGACTTGCCGATGATTTATGACGTGGTCGAGGACATCGGACCGATGGGCGGCATCCTCTCGGCGTTTCATGCGCACCCGGATAAAGCGTGGCTGGTCTTGGCGTGCGATCTGCCGTTCCTGACCGTGCCGACGTTACGGCACCTGATTGCGCACCGAGACCCGTCGCAGTTGGCGACGGCCTACCGCAGCGCGCATGACGGAAAACCAGAACCGCTCTGCGCGATTTACGAACCGGCGATTGCGGAGCGGTTGCGCGCGTTCGTGGCGCGGGGAGATCATTGCCCGCGCAAAGCGCTGACGAAGCTCGCGGTGCCGTTGCTCAACCTGCCGGAAGTGCGGGCGCTGGACAATGTGAATCATCCGCACGAGTTCGAGGAGGCGCGAGCCGCGTTGATGAAACAATGACGATCAGGGTTTGTTACTTTGCGATGCTGCGCGAGCAGGCGCAACGCGACCAGGAGACACGGCAGACAGACACCACGACTGTCGCGGCCCTGTACGCGGAGCTGGCGCAAGCCTACCGATTCACGCTGCCGGTGACATCACTGCGGGCGGCGGTCAACAGTGCGTTTGTGGCGACGGACTCGCCCTTGAAAGACGGCGACGAGGTGACGTTTGTTCCTCCGGTGGCGGGAGGCTGAACGATGTTCGAGTGTTGCAACAAACCGCTCGATACAGCCGCGTTGCGCGCATCGCTGCTGGAATCCGCAGCGGGGGCATTGGTAGTCTTTGAGGGCTGGGTGCGAAATGAAAACGAGGGACAATCGGTCACGTCGTTGACATACGAAGCAGCCGGTCCCCTGTGCCAAACGGTGGCGGAGGAAATTTTTGTAGAAGCGAGGGCCAAGTTCGACGTCATTGGTGTGCGCGTGGCGCACCGGGTTGGGCACGTGGCAGTTGGCGAGGTAGCCGTCTGGATCGGTGTGACGGCGGCACACCGGGATGCGGCCTTCGCAGCTTGCCGATATGTGATTGATGAGTTAAAGAACCGGTTGCCGGTCTGGAAAAAGGAGTTTTACAGCCATAGCGCGCCGCAGTGGATCGGCACGTAGGCTGTTTTACTGCCAGAGTTGGCGGTCGAGGGAGCGGTATTGGATGGCTTCGCTGATGTGGTCGGGTTGGATGTGTTCGCTCCCGGCAAGATCGGCAATCGTGCGCGAGACTTTCAGGATGCGGTCGTACGCGCGTGCACTTAGGTTCAGTTCCGTCATCGCCATCTTCAGCAACTCCTGACCCTCATCACCAAGCGCACAGTGTACCTTGATCTCTTTCGGCAGGAGTCGCGCGTTACACTTCCCCAGTCTATTCCGTTGAACAGCGCGGGCTTGCTCGACGCGCGCGCGAATCTGTTCTGAGTGTTCGCCGGTAGCTTCGCCAGCCATCTCCTTGTACTTCACGGCGGGAACCTCGATGTGGATGTCAATGCGGTCAAGCAACGGCCCACTGATCCGGTTCCGGTATCGCTCGACCATCGCCGGCGAACAGCGGCATTCCTTCTTCGGGTCACCGTAGAACCCACACGGACACGGGTTCATCGCCGCCACGAGCATGAAACTGGCGGGAAACGTCATCGTGCCAGCCGCGCGCGAAATGACGACTCTCCCCTCCTCCATCGGCTCGCGCAACGCCTCGAGCACATCGCGGTGGAACTCCGGCAACTCGTCGAGAAACAACACACCGTGATGGGCGAGACTGATTTCGCCCGGCGTAAGGTTCGACGTGCCGCCGAGCAACCCGGCGTTGCTCGTCGTGTGGTGGGGCGAGCGGAACGGACGCGTCGCCACCAGCGCCTGACCCTTGGCGAGCAAACCGCTGATGCTATGTATCTTCGTGACTTCAAGCGCCTCTTCCAAATGCAAAAGAGGCATGATCGTCGGCATCCGTTTCGCCAAAAGCGTTTTCCCGCTGCCGGGCGGACCTACCATGATGACGTTGTGTCCACCGGCCGCAGCCACTTCGAGCGCACGTTTCGCCGACTCCTGTCCTTTCACGTCCACGAAATCCACCTCGTAACGTCGTTCCTGCTGGAAAATCAACGCGGGGTCTTCGCGCACCGCCGCCAGCTCGCGTTTGCCCGACACGAACTCGGCGACTTCACGGAGCGTGCATGCCGGATAGACGTTCAAGCCCGCGACGACGGCGGCCTCGGCGGCGTTGTCGGCAGGCACGATGAGGCCCCGCTTATTCTGAGAACGGGCGCAGAGCGCGATCGGCAGCACACCATTGACGGAACGGACTTCGCCGCTGAGCGCCAGTTCACCAACGATGGCATAGTCGGCGAGCTGCGGCGCGGCGATCTGCTCGGTGATGGCAAGGATACCAACCGCGATGGGCAGGTCGAAACTTGGCCCCTCTTTCTTCACGTCGGCTGGCGCGAGATTGATCGTGGTGCAACCCATGACGAACTTGTAGCCGCTGTTCTGGATGGCGGTGCGGACGCGGTCGCGCGATTCTTTCACCGCTGCATCCGGCAGTCCGACGATGATGACGGCGGGTTTGCCCATGCCGGAATTGACTTCGATCTCGATGGGATAGGCGTCAATCCCCAGCACCGCGGCGGAATGAACTTTCGCGAGCATGCTTTTCTCTTACACAAAGCGACGGCATAAGTCGAATGTGTTTTTGAGAAGATGAACAGCCTGGATTGTTTACTGACCCCGCACCTGCAAAGTCCGAAAGATTGCCTACCTTACCGGTTTCAGATGAATGACGCCAAGATTCATCGGTTGCCAATTCGCTGCATCGGGAATGATCTTGATGCAATGCTCTCCGGCTTTATCGATTGTGATTGTTCCAAGCTTGACGTCTGAAAACTTCGCATATCCTCCGGTCGATCTGATTTCAACAGCAATTTTTGATGAGCCGCACTGAATTTCAAACCGCGTCTTCGGCGCCATCACACCCGCTTCGGCACGGACTTCAAAGCTGCCGGGCCGATCAATCACGAACTGCCACTCAACACTCGTTTTCGCTTCATGCCAGAATCCGATGCTGGGGTATCCGTCTACCCATTCGATTCTGGCATGGGTCGCGGAGTTCAGCGTTCGGTTTTGGATATCGGCGTAAAGCGCCGATAAGCTCACATCGCCGTTAGTGTCCTGTTTGGGCAGTATTCGGTCAATGTCGAGTTCTCCGTTTACCTGGAGAACAATCACTGTATCAATCGGATCCAGCGGTTTTGAATCAACCAAAACAATCGTCGAATTTGAGTCCTTTATTGTTTCGACAGGCTTTTGAGTCGCCAGATAGTAAGCTGCTGAAATCTGGTTCTTCAAACCCGAAACCTTCACTCTGCCATCAGTCGGCCGATCAAACACATGCAGATAGAGGGTTGCACCGTCCTCATGAATTTTCTTCGTGCATCGTCCCCACAACAATTTTGTAAACGGACTGGCGGTTGTACCGTAAATGGATTCACCGTTAACCTGTATCCATTGGCCTATAGCCTGTAACCGTTCCACGGCGGCATCGGGGAACAGACCCTCCGGCGTCGGCCCGACATCCAGCAGATAATTTCCGCCCTTGCTGACAATATCCACCAGATTCCGAATCAGCGCTTTGGGAGATTTCCAATTCTGATCACGGCTCATGTAATTCCATGAGTCATTCATGGTCATGCAGTTTTCCCAGTTGCCATCGAGACCGGCTGCGGGAACAAACTGTTCCGGCGTTTCGAAGTCGCCTTTGTAACCGCCGCCCAACCGGCTGTTGGAAATGATGTCCGGCTGCAATGACAGAAGAGGCAGGAACAGGTCAGCCCGTTCTTTTGTCATGCTGACCGGTGTGTCCCACCATACGACCGCCATTGGACCGTAGTTGCTGAGAAGCTCTTTCACTTGCGGGACAGCGATGGTTTTAAGATATTCATCAAGATCGCCTTTATGGGCCGGATCCCACTCTTTGGGGCTCATCAGCGCTCCGCCTCGATGACACCAGTCATGAGATTGCGAATAATAGAACCCGAGTTTCATGCCGTGTTTGCGGCAGGCTTCGGCCAACGGTTTTATCAGGTCCTTGCCATACGGCGTCGCATCAGCCGCATCCCAATCGGTGACTTTCGAGTCAAACAGCGCAAAGCCGTCATGCTGCTTGGCGGTTATCACAATGTATTTTGCGCCGGCGTTCTTGGCCATCAGCACCCACGACTCCGGATCATATTTGATAGGATTAAACTGCTTTGCGTATTCCTTATACTCGGCAACCGGAATTTCCAGTTGAGGCATCGCCCACTCGCCGTTACCGGGGGCTTTCCGACCTTTGTGCATGCCATCCATTACGGTAAAGAGGCCCCAATGGATAAACATCCCGAAGCGCGCCTCGCGCCACCACTGCAACCGCGCATCACGCTGCTGTTTTGTTTCGTTGGCGTAGGGGGCCGGCGATTGCGACGGCGCATTTGACCCCGCTGCAAGCAACGTTCCGGCCAGCATGAAGGAGAGGAATTTTGATTTCAGGCCGCCGGCGATGATGACCTGCGGTTGCCTCATCCCGCTGTGAGCTTCGACTCCGACCGAATAAGCGTGTACTTCGACAACTGCGGCTGAATGGACTTTCGCGAACATCTTGTCTTCTTACACATAGCACTGGCGTAAGTCGAATGTGTTTTTGCCCGAACAAAACCGGAACACGATGACGCGCTCGTGCTTGACATTGGCCGCGCCTCCGCGCTAGCTTCCCCTCCGAAAGGGGCACTTATCCATGATGAAGACGACATTGTTCTCTTGTCTCGCAGCCTCTGCGCTGCTTGCGGTTTGCGGGTGCGGCACCACTTCTACCAGCACTACAACCACCACAACCACCTCGGGTGCTACCGGAGGAACGTCGAAAGATTGGAAAGCCGATTTTCTCCGTCAGCGAAGTGATGCTGAGAAGAACGTGTGCTTGGCCAAGATCAAGTTCAAACCCGGTTCGGAGGAACTTATTGAATCCCAATTCCGCTACCAGCGGGCCAAGACCTGCGTCAACCTGTTGCTCGAAGGAATCCAACACTCCATTCGTAACGGCGAGAATCCCATGGCTGCGCCGTACTATGCGAGCCGTGCCGATGAGGCCTCGGAAACGTTGAACAACTTCAATATGTACGTCGTGCGCAAAACGACGCCGCCGGGAGCAGATCAGCCGAAGTTCCTGCCGCTCCTTTTGCCACTCGTTGCCCCGATGGTCAATGTGGTCGTGGACAGAGTCTCCGCCGCCAACAAGCAACGCGCCGAAGAACGCAAGGCCACCTATGAACGGGTAGCGTCCGACTTGAACAGCGTTCGCTTCGCCGAGTTTGCAGACATCCGACCCTAGCCAGGGTTCTCGCCCATGAAAACGCGCATCGTGTTTTTCAGCGTCTGCCTGATGTTGGCCACGGCGTTGACTGCCCACGCCACCGTCCGCGCCTTGGTCGTCGGCATCGACGCGTACCCCGGCGAGAACAGCCTTCCCTCCTGCGTCAACGATGCCCGCAATGTTGCTGACCTGTTAATGAAGCAGTTCGGCGTGCCGAAGGAAAACGTGCGCCTGCTGCTGAATGCCGACGCTACCGCCAGCGGTATCCGCAGGGCGTTCAAGACACATCTGCTCGACACCACGAAGCTGGGTGATGAAGCGCTGTTCTACTTCAGCGGCCACGGCTCGCTAGTTCAGAATTGGTCCCCCGAAAGCAGAGGCCGGGTGATGAAGGTGCTAGTGCCTTATCACGAGGGAAAGTTCAACGTCACCGAGACGACGATTTTCACGCAGACCGAACTAAAAAACCTCCTCGGTGAGCTCCGGACCACCAACATCACCGTCATTCTGGACTGTTGCCACGCAGGTTCGATGACCAAGGCGCTGAAGTCGTCTGTGTCGCGAGACAAAATCAAATCCATGAATCTTGGGTACGCTGCCTCTGAGATACATCTCAACGAAGAGCCGCGTGAAGAGATCAAGATTTTCTCCAAGAGCGTGGGAGCCAACATCCCCGTGCTCTGGCTCGGCGCTTGCCTCAGCAATCAAGTCTCCTACTCCCGCGTTGGCGGCATGAGCCGCTTCACCGGCGCACTGGTGGGAAAACTTCAGGAGACCCCCAAGCAGCCAATGGCTGAAGTATTCCCGCAGATTAAAACCAAGGTTGAAGAACAAACCCGCGCAAACTCCGACGGCGTGCAGACACCGATCATGGAAGGACCAGCCGAACGTCCCTTGGTGGGCGGCGCACCTGTCATCACGCCGCCAGTCGTCACGCCGCCTCCGCCTGTTGAACTGCCGCCACCACCGAGAGTGACCCCACCGTCACGGCAAGACTTCCCGTTGCGGATCAGTATGGACCGGAGCGATTACGCAGAGGGCGACGCGATGAAAGTTGAAGTCAAAGCCGGAGCTGATTGCTACCTGCGGTTGTACGTGATTAACGCTGCTGCGGAACAGCAGCAGCTCTTCCCCAATCAATACTCCACGAACAACTTCCTCCGCAAGGACCAGACCATTGAAATCCCGGCGCCCAATACTTTCGTGTTGCGGATGAGCGCGCCTTTCGGCACCGAGACGCTGGTGGCGGTCGCCTCGCTCGAACAATTCACCGACCTCCACAGGCCCGATTTCTCCGCAGGCGGTTTTCAAGACTTAGGGAACACGCCACCCGCCAGCACGGGGACCCGTGGCATCAGAGTCGAAAAGGCTCAAAGCCCCGACGAGAAACCCAAGAACAAGCTCAGCTACCATTCCGTCAAATACACCGTCAGCCCGCGCTGAGTCCTCAAATGGAAATGGCGACCCCAGCGGGATTCGAACCCACGTTACCGCCGTGAAAGGGCGATGTCCTGGACCGGGCTAGACGATGGGGTCGCCGGAAAATGCGCGGTGAATATAGCGAGACGCGCTGGTTTGGCAACAGCGAAGTTCGCCGTCAGACCGAGAGGATTTCCTTTTCCTTGGCAGCCAGAGCCGTGTCAATCTCCTTGATGTATTCATCGGTCCTGTTCTGGATCTCTTTTTCGCCATGCTTGAGGTCGTCCTCGGTGAGCTTGCCTTCCTTCTGCAACTTCTTCGCCGTCTCCAAGCCATGGCGACGCTCATTGCGAATGGACACACGACCGTCTTCGGCCAGTTTCTTGATGTGCTTGTCGAGCTGCTGACGGCGTTCCTTGTCCAATTCGGGAATCGGAATCCGAACGAGTTTCCCGTCGCTGACCGGCTGGATGCCGAGCGACGAAGTCTGAATCGCCTTCACAACTGCCGGGACGACGGTCGGATCCCACGGTTGTATCACGATCAGGCGCGGCTCCGGCGTGGATAGCCCGGCCAATTCGCGCAATCGCATCTGCGCGCCGTAGGCTTCGACCTGGATGTTTTCCACGAGCGAGGTCGAGGCCTTGCCCGTGCGCACTGTGGCGAATTCCTGATGAACGACCTCAAGGGTCTTCATCATCTTCTCTTCCATCGAGTCGAGGACTTCTTGCAGAGTCATACCCGACAGAGTAGAAAGTTCCCTTGCAGATGTCAACCATCCGTACACTGCTTATTGATGCCGACGACACGCTCTGGGAGAACAACATTTACTACGAGCGCGTCATCGCTGAATTTGTCGCTGCACTCCAACAGCGCGGCGTCGCGCCGCATCGCGCCCACGAGACGCTCTGGGAAACCGAGATGCGCAACGTCAAGATCACCGGCTATGGCAGCAACGCCTTCTGCGAATCGCTCCACGAAGTCGCCCGCGAACTCGGCGTCACTGACCTTGAACGGCAGATTCGTCAATGGGAGGACTCCATCTTTCATCATCCCATCGAACTCATGCCCGGTGTCCGCGAGAC
>CAZNOK010000053.1:20707-25888 GCA_964574605.1 uncultured Verrucomicrobiota bacterium | reverse complement strand
AAAAAGGCAGCGGCATTGTGGTCGAGAACAAGGTTGTGGGCGGCACGATCCCGAAGGAATATATTCCAGCGGTTCAGAAGGGCATCGTCGAGGCCGCGCAAACCGGCGTGCTCGGCGGCTACCCGATGGTGGACGTGCATGTCGAAATCCTCGAAGGCAGCTACCACGAAGTGGACAGCTCCGAGATCGCCTTCAAGCTCGCCGGCAGTTTCGCGTTTCAGGAAGCGGCGAAGAAAGCGGGCGCGGTTATGCTGGAGCCGGTCATGAACGTCGAGATCATCACGCCCGAGGAGCACATGGGCAACGTCATCGGTGACCTGAACAGCCGGCGCGGTCGCGTGGGCAAGATCGAGCACCGTGCGAAGTCGTTGATCATTCACGCGCACGTGCCGCTGGCCGAGATGTTCGGGTACGCCACGGGACTGCGGTCGTTGACGCAGGGACGCGCGAGCTACTCGATGGAGCCGGAGAATTTTGAGAAAGTGCCGGAAAATGTTCTGGCCCAACTCTTGGACAAGAAGGTGTAACCGCGGTCATGGATAATCAACGCATCAGAATCCGCCTCAAAGGCTACGACCACCGGCTGCTCGACCAGTCGGCCCACGAAATCGTCGAGACAGCCAAGCGCACCGGCGCCAAAGTCGCCGGGCCAATCCCGTTGCCAACCGACATTTGGAAGCACTCTGTCAACCGTTCGCCGCACGCTGACAAGAAGAGCATGGAGCAATTTGAGATGCGCACCCACAAACGCCTGCTCGACATCATTGATCCGACGGCGAAGACGGTGGACGAACTGAAAAAATTGAACCTGCCCGCGGGCGTGGACATCACCATCAAAATATAGCCATGGAACTGCTCGGCAAAAAAATCGGAATGACGCAGGTCTTCGACGCGAAGGGCAACTTCGTCGGCGCGACCGTCGTCGAGCTTGGTCCGTGCACCGTCCTCCAAAAGAAGACGGCGGCGACCAAGGACAAATACAACGCCGTTCAACTCGGCTTTGGCGAACGCAAAGCGAGCCGCGCGACCAAGCCGTTGGTCGGCCACTGCAAGAAAGCCAACGCGGCCCCCGCGGCCTTCATCAAGGAAGTGCGCCTCACGAGCGAACCGTCATGGAACGTCGGCGACAAAATCACCTGCACGCAGTTCAAGCCCGGCGAGTTTGTGGACGTGATTGCGACGAGCAAGGGCAAAGGTTTTCAAGGCGTGGTGCGCCGGCACAAGTTCGCCGGTGGTCCAGCCACTCACGGACAGAAAGGCTGGTTCCGACGGGCGGGCGCGATTGGCGAGCGGTTGTTCCCTGGGCGCGTGTTCCGCGGCCAGCGGATGCCGGGACACATGGGACATGTGAAGGTGACGACGCAGAATCTGCGCGTCGTGCAGGTGCGCGAGGCCGACAACGTGGTGTTGATCGAAGGCTCGGTGCCGGGCGCGAAAGGCGCGTTTGTCGTGGTGCGCCACGCGAAGAAGAAGGCGAAGGCGGCGTAAGATGAAACTTCCGGTCATTGATATTACAGGCGCAGCCAAGGGCGAAGTCGAGTTCTCCGACGAGTTGCTCGTCAAGGGTGGCAAAGGCTCGCAGGCGGTGCACGACACCGTGGTGGCGTACATGGCCAACCAGCGGCTCGGCACGGCCAAGACAAAACAAATGGGCGAAGTCGCCGGTTCCGGCAAGAAACCGTGGAAGCAAAAAGGCACAGGCCGGGCGCGCGCGGGGTCGTTCCAGTCGCCGTTGTGGCGGGGTGGCGCGATCACGTTCGGGCCGCAGTCGCGCGATTACTCGAAGAAGGTCACCAAGAAGACCAAGTCGCTCGCGTTCCGCAAGGCGCTCAGCGAGCGGTTGCTGGCCGGCGACGTGGTGGTGCTTGACGATTTGAAGCTCGACGGACCGAAGACGAAAGGGTTCGCCGCGGTGCTCGACAAGGTCGCGCCGAAGGCGAGCGCGCTGGTCGTGGCCGAAAGCGTTGACAACAATTTGAAACTGGCGTCGCGGAACCTGCCGGAGATTCAGGTCGAGCGGGCGGACGCGGTGAACGTGTACGAACTGCTGCGATTCGCGAAGATCGTGGCGACCAAGGGCGCGTTGGCCAAACTTCAGGAGCGCGTGGCGAAGGCATGAAAGATATGTATTCAGTCATCAAGACCGTTCGCGTGACCGAGAAGGGGACCGCGGCCACGGAAAAGTCGAACCAATACCAGGTCGTCGTGGCGCAGGACGCGAACAAGATTGACATCAAGTATGCCGTCGAGAAGGCGTTCAAGGTGAAAGTCGTTCGCGTGAACACCATGCACGTGCGCGGCAAAGGCCGCCGCCAAATGACCCGGCAGGCGGGGTTCGCGCCGTCGTGGAAGAAGGCGCTCGTCACACTCAAAGCTGGCGACAAAATCGAGATTGCGTAGGTAGAACATGGGACTCAAGACATTCAGACCCTTAACTCACTCGCTCCGGTGGACGGCGACTTCCGATTTCTCCGAGATCACCAAGCACACACCAGAGAAGAAGCTCACGCACGCCCAGCGCAAGACCGGTGGACGCAATTGCTACGGTCGCGTCACGAATCGCCGCATCGGCGGCGGGCACAGGCAGCGCTACCGGATTATTGATTTCAAGCGTGATAAAGTCGGCATGCCAGCGACGGTCGAAGCCATTGAGTACGACCCGAACCGCACGGCGCGCATCGCGTTGTTGAAGTACGAGGACGGCGAGAAGCGTTACATCATCGCGCCGCTGGACCTGAAGGTTGGGGCGAAATTGATGAGCGGTCCCGACGCCGAGTTGGCGGTCGGCAACGCGTTGCCGATGAAAAAGATTTTGCCGGGCATGCCGATTCACAATGTCGAACTGAAACATGGCAAGGGCGGCCAGATTTGCCGCAGCGCCGGGTTGGCGGCCACGATCATGGTGATTGAAGGCGATTACGCGATGGTGAAGTTGCCGTCGGGCGAGGTCCGCAAGATTAACGCGGACTGTTACGCGACGGTAGGCCAGGTTGGCAATCCCGACAACATGAATGTCATGCTGGGCAAGGCGGGACGCGCCCGTTGGCTGGGCAAGCGCCCGGTCAGTCGCGGCATGGTGCGCAATCCGGTTGATCATCCGATGGGCGGCGGTCAAGGCAAGAGCAAGGGCGGCGGCGGCTGGCATCATCCGGAATCGCCTTGGGGCAAGCTCGCCAAGGGCGGCCACACGCGCCGCAAGAAGAAGTATTCGAACTCGTTGATTCTCCAGAGAAGGAAGAAATAGATGGGACGTTCCCTGAAAAAAGGATTTTTTGTTGACGAGCACCTGATGAAGAAGGTGCGGGCCATGCCGGTGTCGGACAAGAAGCCGATCAAGACATGGTCGCGCCGCTCGATGATCGTGCCCGAGTTTATCGGACACACCTTCATGGTGCACAATGGCAAGACGCACATCGCGGTGTTCGTGACCGAAAATATGGTCGGTCACCGGCTCGGCGAGTTTGCGGCGACGCGCGTGTTCCGCGCGCACGGTGCGGCGACCGAGAAGGCCGTCGCGAAGTAAGGAACTCGTGCGCACGATCGCACGAATGGCAGTTTGGCTGTTGGCAGTGGTTGTTTTGTTCTTTGGATTGAGAGGAACGGAAGGAGCGGAGCAGTGGCAGCTCGATGAGCTGCAGCTCGTGCTCGGCAAGTTGCGCGCCGAAAACGCCGACCTGAAATCGCAGTTGGAACTGCGCGAAGTCGTGATCCGCAATCTCCAGGAGAGCCTGGCGGTGGCGCGGACCGAGAGCGAAATGTTCCAGCGAAAGTGGACGGAGGCGCAGTTGCGAGCGCAGACACTCGGGGCGAACCCGAACGACACGGAAGCGGCGGCAGCGCAGCGTCAACTGGTCGAGACGGTCCGCCAACTGGCGCTCGCGCAAGCGGAGCGGGTGCGTCTGGCCGAGCAGTTGCAGAAGCTGCTCGGCGCGGTGCAGTCGAACGTGAACGTGAAAGCCGAGGTCGAGGCGACGCAAACGTTGCTGTCAGCGTTGAAACAGCAGGCAGGCGCAACGACGGCGGCGACAGCGGGACGGCTCGACGCAGCGAAGATTTTGGATGTGAATCCAAAGCTGCGCGCGGTGGTGCTGGATGTCGGCGTGGAGCAGGGGGTGCGAGTGGGGATGCCGTTCATGGTGTTGCGCGGCGACCGCGTGGTCGCCGGGTTGCGTGTGGTCGAGGTGCGTCCGCGAGTGAGCGGCGCGCTGATCGAGAGCGCGGAGAAAGGTGTCACGTTGCAGGCGGGAGACGCCGCGCGCGTGACGAAGAGTATGAGTGTAACGCCGCAGTAAAGACAATTTTATGGAAGTGAAAGCGACAACTAAATATCAGCGGATGAGTCCCGCGAAGGTGGGGCCGGTGGCGCGCCTGATTCGAGGCAAGAGCGCCTCGGTCGCGCTGGAACTGTTGCGGGCGATGCCGAAGAAGTCGGCGCGCCTGATTGAGAAGACGTTGAAGTCGGCGATTGCCAACGCGACGAACAACGCCAAGCTGAAGCCGGAGGATTTGGTGGTGAAGAGCGCCGTGGCGAACGTGGCGCCGAAGATGAAACGGTGGCAGCCCAAGGCGCGCGGCAGCGCCGGGCCGATCGTGAAACGGATGAGCCACATCGAAGTGGTGTTGACGGACGGACAATAATTTATGGGTCAAAAAGTAAATCCAGTTGGTTTGCGCGTGTCAGTCACCAAGGACTGGCTGTCGAAGTGGTATGCCGACAAGAAGGAGTTCGCGCCGTTGCTCTTGGAGGACATCAAGGTCCGCGACATCGTGAAGAAGCGGCTGTTCACCGCCGCGGTCGCCAAGATCACCATCGAGCGCTACGCCAACCGCGCCCGCATCACGATTCACACGGCGCGGCCCGGTTTGGTCATCGGACGCAAGGGCGCCGAGATTGACAAGTTGAAGGAAGACCTCAACAAGATGACGGGCAAGGAGATCTACGTTGACATCGTCGAGATCAAACAGCCCGAAATTGATGCGCAGCTTATTGCCGAGAATATCGCGTTGCAACTGGAACGCCGGATCAGCTTCCGCCGGGCGATGAAGAAGTCGGTGCAGACGGCGATGGAATTCGGCGCGCTCGGCATCAAGGTCGCCTGCGGCGGCCGCTTGGGCGGGTCTGAGTTGGCGCGGCGCGAGAAATACCGCCCGCGAACCCGCTCGGGGATCAGGTCGGCGAAC
>CAZNOK010000053.1:0-20697 GCA_964574605.1 uncultured Verrucomicrobiota bacterium | reverse complement strand
GACATTGATTACGGATTTGCCGAGGCGAGCACGGTGTACGGCAAGATCGGCGTGAAGGTCTGGATTTGCCGGGGCGAACGCTCGTTGAAAGCGGAAGCGCCGGCGGCGAAGCCGGTTGGCGCAGCGACCGCGCCCGCGCCGGCGCCGGCAGCATAGCAGGAGAGAATTGACATGCCATTGATGCCAATGAGAGTAAAGCACCGCAAGCAGCAGCGCGGGAACCGCGCCGGCCTAGCTTGGCGTGGGGCCTCGGTGTCGTTCGGTGATTACGGGTTGCAGGCGCTGGAGCGCGACTGGGTGACGGCGACGCAGATCGAGGCGTGCCGCGTGGCGTTGTCGCGTCACATGAAGCGCCGGGGTAAGCTCTGGATCCGGATTTTTCCGGACAAGCCGGTGAGCAAGCGTCCGCCCGAGACCCGCATGGGTCACGGCAAAGGCAACGTGGAGTTTTGGGTCGCAGTGGTGCGGCCGGGCAATGTAATGTTCGAGATGGGCGGCGTGACCGAGCAGGTGGCTCGCGAGTCGTTCCGCTTGGCGGCGGCCAAGCTGCCGATCAGAACGCAATTTGTGAAGCGGAAGTAACATGAAGGCAAAAGAGTGGAATGAAATTCGAGTGAGCGCGGACGCCGAACTGGCGGCCAAGGTGCGCGATTTGCGGCAGGAGCAGTTCAATTTGCGGCTGCAGCAGTCGTCCACACAACGGTTGGAACGCCCGAGCCGGCTGCGCGAGGTGCGCCGGGACATTGCGCGGCTCGAAACGTTGCTGCGCGAGCGACAATGGAAGGCAGCCAAGGCGAAACCTGCCACGGCAGACAAGTGAGCGGTATGACCATGACGGAACAGACAATTCAAAAAGAACTGGTGGGCGTCGTCGTCGGCGACAAGATGACGAAGACCATCGTCGTGAAGGTGTCGCACCGGATGCGCCATCCGCGTTACCAGAAGGTGATCACCAAGTTCAAGAAGTTCTACGCGCACGATGAGAAGGAAGAGGCGGGTCTCGGCGACACGGTCCGCATCATCGCGTCGCGTCCGTTGAGCCGCCTGAAGCGATGGACGCTGGCCGAGGTTGTTGTGAAGGCCGAGCATGTCGAGAAGGTGGATGTATGATTCAAATCCGAACACATCTGGACGTGGCCGACAATACCGGAGCGCGTGTCGCCTGGGCGATCGGCGCGTTGGGACACCAGAAGCGGTATGCCCGCGTCGGCGACATCATCAAGGCACACATCAAGGAAGCCGCGCCGGATGGCACGGTGAAGAAGGGCGAAGTCGTCACCTGCGTCGTGGTGCGGACGAAGTCACCGTTGCGCCGGCCGGATGGCTCGCTGTTGCGGTTCGACAGCAACGCGGTGGTCATCATTGACGAGCAGCTCAACCCGAAGGGGACGCGCATTTTCGGTCCCGTGGCGCGCGAACTGCGCGACAAGAATTTCACCAAGATCATTTCACTCGCGCCGGAGGTGCTGTAATCATGGGTGCGTTGCACGTCAAGAAGAATGACATGGTGGTCGTCCTCTCCGGCGAGGAGAAGGGCAAGGTGGGGAAGGTGTTGGCGTCGTATCCGCAGAAGGGCCGCGTGCTCGTCGAGGGAATCAACATCGTCCACAAGGCGCTCCGCAAGAGCCAGGAGAAACCCAAGGGCGGCATCGTCACCCGCGAGGCGCCGATTTCGGTGTCGAAGGTGATGTTGCAAACGGATTTTGAGGCGCGCCACAAGAAGCGCGGCGTCGCGCCCGCCGCTCAACCGCAAGCGTAACAAGCCATGCCGCAACTTTACGATCATTACAAGAACAGCGTGATAAGCGAGCTGCTGAAGGGCGGTCGCTACACCAATAAGATGCAGGTGCCCAAGTTGGAGAAGGTTGTTGTCAACATGGGCGTCAGCACCCGTTTTGAAAACATGAAAGACGTCATGGTCGAAGCCCAGAAGGAACTGGAGACGATCACCGGGCAGAAGGCGCTGGTGACCAAGGCGCGCACGAGCATCGCGAACTTCAAGGTCCGCAGAGGAATGCCGGTCGGCTGCAAGGTGACGTTGCGTGGCGCGCGGATGTACGAGTTTCTCGAACGCTTTTTGAACGCGGCGTTGCCACGCATCCGCGACTTTCGCGGCGTGAATCCGCGCGGGTTCGACGGACGCGGTAGCTACACGCTTGGCGTGAAAGACCAGACGATTTTCCCCGAGGTCGAGCTGGACAAGATCAAACACAACTTGGGGATGGACATCACGATTGTGACGACGGCCAACACCGACGCCGAAGCAAAGGAATTGCTGAAGCTGCTCGGGATGCCGTTCAGCAGCTAGAGGACGAACGTATGGCGAAAGTAACTTGGGAAGTGAAACAGCGGAGGCCCGTGAAGTTCAAGGCGCGGCAGTACAACCGTTGTCAGAACTGCGGCCGGCGGCACGCGTACATCCGTCGTTTCAAGATTTGCCGCATCTGTTTCCGCGAACTGGCCAGCCAGGGAAAGATCCCCGGCGTGGTGAAATCGAGTTGGTGAGGCGCGTACCATGAGCATGACTGATCCCATCGCTGACTTCCTGACCCGCATCCGCAACGCCAACCGCGCCGGCAGGCCCGACGTTGAGCTTTCCTTCTCGCGCCTAAAAGCCGAGATGTCGCGCGTGTTGAAACAGAACGGTTACATCGCCGACTTCTACGCTGAAAAAAAGGAAGACGGCAAACAGGTGTTGAAACTCCAGTTGAAAATCGTCGGCAAGGAACGCGCGATCGTCGGCATCCGCCGCGTCAGCCGACCGGGGCTGCGGCGCTACGTCAACGCCAAGGACCTGCCGCGCGTGCTCGGCGGCATGGGCATTTCCATCCTCACGACTTCCCGCGGCGTGATGACCGGCCACGAAGCGAAGAAAGCCAACATCGGCGGCGAAGTGTTGGCGTACGTCTGGTGATTTATGTCGAGAATCGGCAAACAACCCGTTGTGATTCCAGCCAAGACGAAGGTCGAGGTCAAAGGCCAGACCATTCACATCGAAGGCCCGAAGGGCAAATTGGAATGGACCGCGCCGTTCCCGATCACGGTCGAAGTCAAGGACGGCAAAGTCGTGACCAGCACCGCGCAGATGGACCGCATGGGCAAGTCCCGCTGGGGTTTGAGCCGCGCGCTCATCGCCAACATGGTCAAGGGCGTCAACGAAGGCTACTCGAAGCAGCTCCTCGTCGAAGGCATCGGCTTCCGCGCTGCCGTCAAGGGCGCGAACCTCGAAATGCTGCTCGGCTTCTCGCATCCTGTCGTCTTCGAGATTCCGAAGACCATCAAGATTACCGTCGTTGACACGGCTGACAAGAAACCGCTGATCACCGTCGAAGGCTGCGACAAGCAGATCGTCGGCGAAACCGCCGCGCGCCTGCGGCGCTACTACAAGCCGGAGCCGTACAAGGGCAAGGGCGTCCGCTACCTCGGCGAACAAGTCCGCCGCAAAGCCGGCAAGACCGTGACCGGCACCGGCGCTGGATAAACATTGAGTTACCTATGATTCCGAAAACACGAACCGAAGCGCGCGGACGCCGCCATCGTCGGCTCCGCCAGAAAGTGCACGGCACCGCCGCGCGACCGCGCATGAGCGTCTGCCTGACCGGCCAACATATTTACGTGCAGTTCATTGACGACGTGGCGGGACGCACGCTCGCCAGCGCCAGCACGTTGCTCGCCGATGTCAAAGGCGCGAAGGCCAACGTGGCCGGCGCGAAGAAACTCGGCGCACTCGCGGCCGAAAAGGCCAAGGCCAACAACATCACGGAAGTTGTCTTCGACCGCGGCGGCTTCCAGTTCCACGGGCGCGTGAAAGCGTTGGCCGACGCCGCGCGCGAAGCCGGTTTGAAATTTTAAGGATACCCCATGCCAGCCGAACGCAAACCCAGAATCGCCAAACCCGCCGGGCCGGACAAGGAAACCGCTCCGACCGCAACAGTGGCCGCCGAGGAACTCGAATTCGCCGGGAAACCGGAAAGCGAGTTCATCGAGAAAGTCGTCTTCGTCAACCGCAGCGCCAAGGTCGTCAAGGGCGGGCGCCGGTTCCATTTTAGCGCGCTCGTCGTCGCCGGTGACCGGCGCGGCAAAGTTGGTTGGGGTTTTGGCAAAGCCAACGAAGTGGCGGACGCCATCCGCAAGGGGACCGAACGGGCCCGCAAGGCCATGATCCCCGTCTGCGTGAAGGGCACCACCATCCCGCACGAAATCATCGGCGAGTTCGGCGGCGGCCGCGTGCTGTTGCGGCCCGCGTCGCCCGGCACCGGCATCATCGCCGGCGGCAGCGTTCGCGCCGTGCTCGAAGCGGCCGGCGTGCGCGATGTGCTGACCAAGTCGCTCGGTTCCAGCAACGCCGTCAACGTCGTCAAGGCCACGATGGCCGCGCTGCTCAAGCTGCGACCGCGCGAGGAGATTTACCGAGTCCGCGGCATTTCCAGCCCCGCCGCGACAGGAGCGAGCTGACATGACAATGCGACTGAACAATTTGACTCCGCGCCCCGGCGCCAAGCACCGGAAGAAACGCGTCGGCTTCGGTGAAAGTTCCGGCCACGGCAAGACCTCTGGTCGCGGCGGCAAAGGCCAGACCGCCCGCGCGGGCGGCTCGATCCGTCTCGGATTCGAAGGCGGCCAGATGCCGATGTTGCGCCGTATCCCGAAACGCGGCTTCAACAACAAACGTTTTACAACCGATTACGCGACCGTCAACGTTGGCGACCTTGAAGCGCTGTTTGAAAACGGCGCGACGGTGACGCCTGAGACGTTGGCCGAGCGCGGCCTCGTAATCCGCAAATTTGCCGGCGTGAAGATCCTCGGCGATGGCAACCTCACGAAAAAGTTGACGGTGAAGGCGCAAGCGTTCAGCGGCAGCGCCAAGGAGAAGATTGCGAAGGCCGGCGGCGCGTGTGAAGAGTTGCCATTGCCGGTGATCCACCACAAGACGGAGACGAAGTAACAGACGACCATGTTCTCCGCCTTCCTCAACTGCTGGAAAATCCCGGAGCTTCGCAAGCGCATACTGTTTACGCTCGGCATCGTGGCATTGGCGCGGCTTGGCGCGAACATCCCGTGCCCGGGCGTCAATCCGGCGCCGTTGGTGAAATACATTGACGATGTGCAACGTCAAGTGGGCGGCAGTTTCCTCGGCTTGGCCAGCATGTTGACCGGCGGCGGCCTGACGAATTGCGCCGTGTTCGCGCTCGGCATCATGCCATACATCAGCGCTTCGATCATCATGCAGTTGTTGACGGCGGTGATTCCGACGCTGGAACGGCTCCGCCAGGAAGGCGAGAGCGGTCGGGCGAAGATCATCCAGTATGGCCGGTACATGACGATTTTGATCTGTTTGATTCAGGGTTATGCGCTGGCGTGGGCGTTTGAGAATCCGCAGCAACTGGTACAGGGCTTCACAGGACAACTAGTAATGACGCCAGGACTGACGTTCCGCATCATGACGGTGATTACGATCACCAGCGGCTCAATGCTGTTGATGTGGATGGGCGAGCAGATCACCGAGCGCGGCATCGGCAACGGAGCCTCGATCATTATCACCATCGGTATTGTGGATCGTCTGCCGCAGGCGGTGCTGTTTGCGTGGCGGACGCTGTTCTCGGCGGAAGGCGATTTTGTGTTGCGGTTGATGGAGGTGGGATTGCTGGTTGTGATGGCGCTGGCCGTCATTGCGGCGGTCATTGCGGTCACGCAGGCGCAGCGAAAGATTCCGGTGCAATACGCGCAGCGAATGGTCGGTCGCAAGATGCTCGGCGGCGGCCAGACGTTCATGCCGCTGCGGATCAACTACTCCGGCGTGATGCCGATCATCTTCGCGCAGGCGATTTTGTTGTTCCCGCAGAAGGTGTTTTCGATGTTGCAGGCGCCGACGTTCCAGAAGATGGCGCGGTCGTTGACAGAAGGCGAACTGGCGTATCTGACCGTGTACGGGTTGATGATTCTGTTCTTCTCGTACTTCTGGGTGGCGACGCAGTTCAACCCGCTCCAGATCGCCGATGACCTGAAGAAATACGGCGGCTACGTGCCGGGCATTCGTCCGGGGCGTCCGACGGCGGAGCACCTCGACCACGTGATGACCCGGATCACGCTCGCCGGCGCGATCTTTCTGACGGTGTTGGCGGTGATCCCGTATATCTTGAATCGGCACCTGCAGTTGCCGTATATCACGGCGAGTTTCTTTGGTGGAACGAGTTTGTTGATTACGGTGGGCGTGATGCTGGACACGATGCGGCAGGTCGAGTCGCACCTCATCATGCGTCACTACGACGGATTCCTGCGCAAGGGCAAATTGCGCGGCCGGCGCTAGAGGCGCTGAAGTTGTTTGATAGAAAGCGTGGCGGATGATTCCGATCAAGTCGCCAGGCGAAATTGAGCGGATGCGTCGGGCGTGCGCGGCGGCGGAGGAGGTGCTCCGCGCCGTGGCGGCGCTGGCCGAGCCGGGACGGACGACGGCCGAGTTGAACGACGCCGCCGGGGAGTTCATACGCCAGCACGGCGGCAAAAGCCCGTTTCTGGGGTACCGAGGGTATCCGGGACAAGTTTGCGTGTCGCTCAACGACGAGGTCGTGCACGGGATTCCGGGCAACCGGAAAATCCAGTACGGCGACATCGTGAGCTTGGACGTCGGCATCATCGTTGACGGATTCGTCGGCGACAATGCGACGACAGTGCCGGTTGGCGTGATAAAACCGCGCACGGCGGAACTGCTTCGCGTGACGGAACAATCGTTGTACGCGGGTATCGCGCAGGCGCGCCCCGGCAAGCGGGTGGGGGACATCTCCCACGCGATCCAAGCGATGGTCGAGTCGCACGGGTTCAGTCCGGTGCACGAGTTTGTCGGGCACGGCGTCGGGCGGAGGATGCACGAGGAGCCGCAGATTCCGAACTTCGGCCGGGCCGGGGCAGGCCCGAAGCTGAAGCCGGGGATGACGTTGGCGATTGAGCCGATGATCAACGCCGGTGCGTACGGGGTGCAGGTGCTCAGTGATGGCTGGACGGTGGTGACCGCCGATGGTGCGCCGAGCGCGCATTACGAGCACACGGTGCTGGTCACCGAAGGAGACGCAGAGATTTTGACCCGCCAGAGGACGGGTTGACGTGGCAAAAGAAGATGCAATCAAGATAGAAGGCACGGTAGTGGAACTGCTGCCGAACACGATGTTCCGGGTGGAATTGCCCAACGGACATCGGGTTCTGGCGCACATATCGGGCAAGATGCGGCTGAACTTCATCCGCCTGCTGCCCGGTGACAAGGTGACGGTGGAGATATCGCCGTACGATTTGAGCAAGGGGCGGATTACGTTCCGCCAGAAATGAAAATTTAGAAATGAAAGTAAAACCATCAGTCAAACGGTTGTGTGAACGCTGCAAGGTCGTGCGGCGAAAAGGCGTGGTGCGCATCATTTGCAACAACCCGCGCCACAAACAGCGTCAAGGCTAGAGGTGTATTCATGGCACGTCTCATCGGTGTAGAAATTCCAGACCAGAAAAAAGTCGGCATCTCGCTGCGGTATATTTACGGCATCGGGCCGACCACGGCATTGCAGGTGTGTGAGAAGGCCCAAGTGGACCCGAACGTCCGCTGCAAGGACCTCAACGACGAACAGCTCACGCACCTGACGGCCGTTTTGCAAGGCTACAAGATCGAAGGCGACCTGCGCCGCGAAATCCAAGCCAATATCAAGCGCAAGATGAGCATCAACTGCTACCAAGGCACGCGTCACAAGAAGGGCTTGCCCGTCCGCGGCCAGCGCACCTCGACCAACGCGCGCACACGCAAAGGCCCGCGCAAGACTGTCGGCGTCCAGCGCAGCAAGGACGTGAAGGTAGCGAAAGTTTAACCGTAAGGAAGCATAATGGCTAAAGAGGCAACCAAACCCGAAGAGCAAAAAGCCAAGTCGGCTCCGGCCGAAAAGCCGGAGAAGCCCGCCAAGGCTGAATCGAAAGCCAAGACGGTCCCGGCAGAAAAGACGGAGAAGCCAGCCAAGGCTGAACCAAAAGACGAGCCGAAGGCTGACGCAGGTTCCGTAACTGTTACGGCAGCGCCGGCGGCGCCGCAGACCGCCGCCGATGTCCTTGGTGAAGGCGAGGCCGCGAAGAAAGTCGTCAAGGCCAAGCACAGCAAGAACGTGGTGCAGGGCATTGCCCACGTGTTCGCGACGTTCAACAACACCATCGTTTCAATCACCGACGCCAAGGGGCGCGTGATTGGCTGGTCGGCCGCCGGGCGCGTCGGCTTCAAAGGCTCGCGCAAGAGCACGGCATACGCGGCGCAGTTGGTCGCGCAGGACGCCGCCCGTCAGGGCATGGCTCACGGCCTGAAGGAAATCGAAGTCTGGGTCAAAGGCCCCGGCTCCGGCCGCGAAGCGGCCATCCGCGCCTTGCAGGCCATCGGATTGGAAATCACCATCATCAAGGACGTCACGCCGGTGCCGCACAACGGCTGCCGGCCGCCGAAACGCCGTCGCGTCTAGTCTGGAGAATCTCACATGGCACGTTACAAAGGTCCACGAGTTCGCATGAACCGCCGTTTCGGGCAGCCGGTCTTTGCCGCAAAGATGCGCGAGCACCGGATGTTCCCGCCGGGCGTCCACGGCCCGAAGAAGGCGCGCCGCAAGATGAGCGATTACGGCGTCGGCCTCGCCGAGAAACAGAAGCTGCGCTACCAGTACGGGCTTCTAGAGCGCCAGTTCCGGCGCATGTTCGAGGCCGCCCGCAAGAAACGCGGCGTCACCGGCGAAACCCTCTTGCAGTTGCTCGAAACCCGTCTGGACAATGTGGTCTTTCGTATCGGGTTTGCCACGACGCGTCCGTTCGCGCGTCAGCTCGTTACCCACGGCCACGTCAAGGTCAATGGACGCAAAGTCAGCAGCCCGTCGTTCAATGTAAAAACGGGCGACGTGATTGACGTGCGCGACACCGCGGTGAGCCGCCAGCTTGTGACGAAGAGCTTGGAATCCGCGCAGGTGCGGCCTGTGCCGGACTGGATCGCGTTCAACCGCGAGGCGTTCCGCGCCCAGATCGCGCGGATACCGACGCGCGACGACATCCAGCCGATCGTGAACGAGCAGTTGATCGTCGAATTTTATTCCAGGTAACAGAAACTCAACCGGAGTTGTTGGTCCGCGTCCCTGGAACGCGGGGAACCCAACTCCATGGAGGAAGTGCCATGCCAGTCCGTCTGGGACGTTTCGAAATGCCCAAGCGCGTCGTGCGCGATGACAGCAGCGCGACGCCGACCTATGCGAAGTTCATCGCCGAGCCATTTGAAGCCGGCTACGGCCACACCATCGGCAACTCGATGCGCCGCGTGTTGCTCAGCTCGCTCGAAGGCGCCGCCATCAGTTCGATCAAGATCGAGGGCGCGCCACACGAGTTCACGGCCATTCCCGGCGTCGTCGAGGATGTCACCGACATCGTATTGAACCTGAAGAAAGTGTTGCTCGCATCGCACAGCCGCGAGCCGCACGTCGTCTTCATCTCCGTCAACAAGGAAGGCGGCGTCACTGCCGGCGACATCAAGAGCGATCAAGTCGTCGAGGTCCTGAACCCCGGCCAGCACATCTGCACGCTCGACAAGAAAATGAAGTTCGAGATGGAGCTTGAAATCAAAGTCGGCCGCGGTTTTTGTCCCAGCGAAGCCAACAAGAAACCCGACCAACCGATCGGCGTCATCGCGATTGACTCGTTGTTCTCGCCGGTCCGCCGCGTTCGCTACACCGTTGAGGACACTCGCGTCGGCCAGCGGACCGACTACGACAAGCTTATCCTCGAAGTCTGGACCGATGGCCGCATCACGCCCGAAGACGCGCTGGTGCAGTCCAGCAACATCCTTGCCCATCACATCCAGGCTTTCTGCGACTACAACAAGAACCTCGTCATCGAGTTTGAGGCGGGCATCACCCAGATGAGCGAGGAGCAGTCCAAGCTCAAGAAGACCCTCAACATGAGCGTCAACGAAATCGAACTGAGCGTCCGCGCCGCCAACTGCCTCAACAACGCCAACATCACCACCGTCGGCCAGCTTGCCATGAAGAGCGAGCAGGAAATGCTCAAGTACCGCAACTTCGGCAAGAAGTCGTTGAACGAGATCAAGGAGAAACTCTCCGTCCTCGGCCTCGCGCTTGGCATGAAGTTCGAGCCGCAACTGCTCGAAGTGCCCGTTGTTGCCGCGCCGGCGCCTGTGGTCGAGGAGAAGAAGGACTGACGCCATGCGACACCGCAAGAACACTGCCAAGCTGGGGATGAAATCCCAGCACAAGCGCGCCACGCTGGCCAACCTCGTGTGCAGCTTGATCAAACACAAACGCATCCGCACCACCGTTCCCCGCGCCAAGGCCGCCCGTCGGCTCGCCGACAAGATGGTCACGCTCGGCAAAGCGGGCACGTTGGTTGCCCGGCGGCTCGCCGCCGCCCGGCTCAGCCTCCGTGGTCCCGGCCCTGATCTCGACAAGGAAGCCCGCCAACGCTGGCACAAGAGCGAGGACATCCTCCGCATGCTCTTCGACGAAATCGCCCCGTCCTTCAAGGACCGGCAGGGCGGCTACACTCGTGTCGTTCGCCTCGGCGCGCGTCCCGGTGACGCCGCGGAAGTGGCGATTCTCGAATGGACCAGCACGGTTGTCGGTCCCGTCGAGCCGGAGAAGAAAAACAAGAAGGCAAAGGAAGAGAAGACGGAAGACAAGAAGTCCTGACGCCATCGAATTGAAACGCAAACGCGACCCGGCACCCGTCGGGTCGCGTTTTGCTTCCCGTCTTGTCCGCCGTAGTCCTGACGAAGGCGGAACAGAATTGAAGGGAACACCAAGAAGAGCGTATCTTAACGCAATTATGAAAGTCATCCGCCTTCTCTTTACCGTCGGCTGGTTCACGTCGGTGGCTGCGTTGCACGCTGCCAACCAACCCAACATTCTCCTCATACTTACCGACGATCAAGGCTACGGTGAGATGTCGTGCCACGGGAATCCGGTGTTGAAGACGCCAAACCTCGACCGCCTACACAGCGAGAGCGTGCGGCTCGCGGATTTTCACGTCGCGCCGATGTGCACGCCGACACGCGGCCAACTCATGACCGGCGTGGATTGCCTGCATAACCTCGCCATGAACGTCAGCAGCGGACGCGCGTTACTGCGCCGTGACCTGCCGACGATGGCCGACTTGTTCGCTACTGGCGGGTACAGCACCGGCATCTTCGGTAAATGGCATCTCGGCGACAATTATCCGTATCGCCCGCAGGATCGCGGCTTTCACGAGTCTGTCTGGTATCCGTCGTCGCACATCGGTTCCGCGCCGGATTTCTTTGGGAACGATTACTTCGACGACACCTACTGGCACAACGGACGCCGCCAGAAGTTCAGCGGTTACACGACCGATGTCTTTTTCAGCGAAGCGATGCGCTGGATGCGCAAGCAGAAGCAATCGGGCCAACTTTTCTTCTGTTACCTGCCGACGGCCGCGCCGCACGGCCCGCATTTCGTTCCGGCCAAGTACCTTGAAATGATGACGGAGGTTGGCTCGCGTGAACAACTCGCGCGTTACCTCGCGATGATTGCGAACATTGACGACAACATGGGCCGTCTCGACGCCTTTCTCCGTGAGACCGGTCTGCGCGACAACACCATCGTCGTTTTCCTGACCGACAACGGCAGCACATTCGGCCCGCGCTATTTCAACGCGGGCATGAAAGGCGGCAAGGTGACGCTCTGGGAAGGCGGCCATCGCGTTCCCTGTTTCATTCGCTGGCCCGCCGGCAAACTGCGTCCGTCCGGTGATGTCGCTGGCTTGGCCGAAGTGCAGGATTTGTTGCCGACGTTGTTGGAACTCGCCGGCGTGAAGACTGCGGCCAAGTTCGACGGTGTCAGTTTGGCTGGCGTGCTGCGCGGAAACGGCGTGCCGCCAGCGGATCGCTCGCTCGTTGTACAATTCAGCCGCATGGATCACCAAGTTCCCGTAAAAGGCGACGCCTGTGTGATGTGGCGTCGCTGGCGATTGGTGCAGGACAAGGAACTCTACGACCTCGCCAGTGACCCGGCACAAGAACGTAACGTCATCGCCAAGCATCCCGACGTTGTCGTGCGACTCCGCGAGCATTACGCGAAGTGGTGGGGGAGCGTCGCGCCGAGGTTGAACGAACTGCAGCGCGTCATCATCGGACACGACGCCGAGCCGGTGAGCCAGTTATCCCCGTGTGAATGGCGCGATGTGTTCCTCGACCAAGGCGCGCAAGTCCGTCGCGGCGAACGCAAGAACGGCGTCTGGCACCTCGAAGTCGCTCGCGACGGTGAGTATGAGTTCGAGTTGCGTCGCTGGCCGCGCGAAAGTGGCGCGTCGCTGGCCGCAAGCGTTCCTCCCGACGGTGTAGCGTTGCCCATTGCCAAGGCACGACTGAAGATTGGTGATGCCGAACGAACTGCAAGTGCTAGCGGTGCTTTGGTGAGATTCCGCCTGCCGCTTCGATCAGGACCGACTGCGTTGCAGACATGGTTCCTCGATGAAACCGGCAAAGAACTGTGCGGCGCGTACTACGTTTATGTTCGGCGATTGCCGCGGTAGTTACCACTTCACTTCGCGCAGGAACTTCAGGCTCTGCGGAAGTTGCTCGTGGACGGATGGCGATTCATCCTCGATGAAGTAATACTTCACGCCGGCTTTCTGGGCGCCGCGCAACACAGCGGGATAATTCACTTGGCCGGTGCCGAGCGCGACATCGTTTTTCACGTCGGTCTTGCCGGTGAGCGCGCCGGTCTGGACGCCTTTCTTGAGGTCCTTGAGGTGAACAAGCTGCCAGCGCGAGCCGTATTTCTCAAACAACTTCACCGGGTCTTGACCGGGGAAGACGACCCAGAGGATGTCCATTTGGAAGAACACGGTCTTGGGGTCGGTCAGTTCCATCAACAGATCGAACAGCGTGCCGTTGCCGTGCGGCACAAACTCGAATCCGTGGTTGTGATAGTAAAACTTGATGCCATGCTTGGCGAGCGCGGCTCCGGCTTTGTTGAACACCTCGGCGATGGCGCGGCATTGCTTCTCATCGAGCGGCGGCTTGTGGCCGGCCCACGCGCAACCGGCGTATTTCAGGCCGAGCGTCTTGGCGTCGCGCGCGACGGCTTCGGGGTCTTTACGATATTGGTCGTACGGAAAATGTCCGGCAATCGGCACGAGGCCGTTGGCATCGAGTTGTTTCTTGAACTCCTCCGCCGAGAGATTGTAGGTGCCGGCGAGTTCGACTTCGCGGAAACCGAGTTCTTTGACCAGCTTCAACGTGCTGGGAACGTCCTTCTTGAAATCGTCGCGGAGACTGTAAAGCTGGAGTCCCGGCGGTCCGTGGAACGAGCCGGCGAATGCGTTGATAGTCAGCAGTGTCATGGCAAGTAAAATGGTTTTCATGCTGCGCAGTATAGCAGGTCTTGCCTTTGATGCAAAGACACCTAATATGCGAAGGTGCAATTGAAACGCTTGGGTAAAACATGTAGCGGCGCACTGCGTGCGCCCTGTCCCGATGCGATGGCCAACGAGGGGCGCACGCAGTGCGCCCCTACGAGCAACCGGTGACCATGCTTCTCGCCTTGATCGCGTTGCTCGCAGTGTGTCCTTATGACCGACAGGTCGCTGAACAAACGGCCCGGTTGTCTGAAAGGAAACCGGACTCGCGCGCCAGCGCCGCGTCGGCGCTCGGTTTCCTCCGCGCTTACTCGGCGGCGGATGCACTGGCGAAAGCGTTGTGCGATGAATCGTCGGTGGTGCGACGGAACGCGGTGTTGTCGCTCGGTTGGTGCGGCGGACGCGCGCACGTGAAAGTGTTGCTCGATGCGCTCGATGACGAAGACTGGACGGTGCGCCAATCGGCGTGGGTCGCGCTCACGAACATCACCGGCATGGAGTTTCCGTTCGACGCTTTCAAGCCTGATGCGAAGCAATGGCGTGCGTGGTGGGCGACGGTGCCGTCAAACCGTCCACCGCGCGAGGTGCTGGCGTTGATTCACGCCGAGGCTGAGTCGCAGAATCTGGCTGCCGGTTGCGCGGTGACGGCATCGAGTGTTTATAAAGGCCCGGCGTCGGTGGTGACGGATGGGGACGCAATGACGTTCTGGCAGACGAAGCAGGTGAAGTTTCCGCAGTCGTGCACGATTGATCTCGGCGCAGCACAGAAGGTCGGGTGCATTGTCGTTGAACAGTACGGCAACGGATACTGCATGACGGAGGCGGTGGTGTCGTTGAGCATGGACGGACGCGAGTTTCACGAGGTCTGGCGCGTGAAGGAGACGATGCCGGTGAGGTGGATCGTGACGTTTGCGGCAGAGGAAGCGCGGTTTGTGCGAATCACGTCGTTTGCCGGCGAACGGGCGACGTATCCGACAACATTCCGCGAGGTTGAGGTCTATGGCGAGAAGCCGGGCGCAGGTGCGGAACACGGGAAGACAGAGCGCGGCGTGCGTGCGCTCGGCGCGCTCGGTGGCGCGGGCGCAAGCGATTTGGTTTTGAGAGTGCTGCGGCCCTATCGTCAACGCGGCGCAGTGTCACCGGAGGAATCGTCGCTGGTGCAGGTGGCGTTGCGGAGTCTTGGCAGGCTGCGCGATCCAGCAGCGTTTCCGGCGCTCGTTGCGTTTCTGGACAACCCGCAATGGGCGCGGTATGCGGCGGACGCGCTCGGCGATTTCGGCGGCGAACGCGCCGCGGCGGCGTTGCTGGCACGGTATCCAGTGTATGCGCGCGACCTCAACGGCAAGAACCCGCAACTTGTGCCGCCGGATGATCGGCCGGGATTCGAGTCGCTGGACCGGATGTACGAGACGCCGTTCCAGATGGCGTCGGCGCTGGCACGGTTGCCGGTGCCGCGGACGGAACTGGCGAAGATTGCGCCGCTGATTCTGGCAAACCAGCCGAGCGATTTCGACGGGGCGGTGTTGTACGAGCCGGAGGTATCGCAGTTGATTACCGCGCATCTGCTCCGGGAAGCCAGCTTGTTTGAGGCAGCGCGCGACACGGCGTGGGCGCAGCTCGGCGTGAAAACGCCCGTGAGCGAAGAATTTGAGTCGCTGGCGAAACGGAGTCATCTCGATTTGCCGCTGGCCGCGTCGTGGTTGCCGATGCTGGGTGCGGCGCCGGGGTTGTTGGAGCACACGAACGGCTGGGTGCGGCTCAATGCGGTGAAGGCCATGATGTTTTCTGGTGCGTCGAACATGGTGGATCGGATTGCGGGGATTCTCGCGAAGTCGAAGACGGAAGCGGAATACGGTTACTTCGGCGGATTCATGTTCGAGAACAAAACCGCCCAAGGTCAGGACGAATACAACGACCCGCCGCCGCGCTGGCGCGAGGCGTTCACACGGGCAATCGGACGGCTTGGCGGCGCGCGGCACGTCGGGTTGCTGACGAAATTGTTGAACGACGAACGGAATGCGCTGGAGGTGCGATACGCGGCGGCGGTTGCGCTGGATGAGATCGGGACGCCTGAAGCGGTGGCGGCGTTGCGCGAGGCTGAGGCGAAACATCCGTTTCACAGCGTGCGGATGGTGGCGCGCGAGGCGTTGTGGAAACGCGGAGATTGTAGGGCAACCGCTCCGGTTGCCACAGGGAACCCCACGACGGCAAGCGGGGCGCTTGCCCTACAACCCCAGAACGGCGGTATCGTGTTCATCAAGGGGCCGAACAAGATGCCGAACCGGTTTCAGATTGATCCGTGGCGGCAGACGTACTCGACGACGGATTCAGGACCGACGTACCGGCTGGGGTGGAATCTGTTTGTGCTTCGCGACGGCAAGGCGACACCGTTGACGGATTTCAAGGATGGCTGGGTCGCGGACTGCGAAGTGTCGGCGGACGGTACGCGGGTGTTGTTCGCGCGGCGCGGCGGCGAGAGCGATCCGTGGTGGCACGTCTGGGAGATTAACGCCGACGGCACGGGGCTGCGTCAGTTGACGCGCGGGCCATATCACGACGTTCAGCCGAATTACCTCAACGACGGTCGGATTGTGTTCTCTTCGTCGCGAATCGGGATGCGCGATGAATACCACGGCTATCCGGCGACGGGATTGACGGTAATGAACGCCGACGCCAGTGACATCCATTGCATCGGGTTCAACCTCGGTCGTGACAACGAGCCGTCATTATTGCCTGATGGCCGTATTTTGTTCAGCCGGCTGGAATTGTTTTACTCTCGGTTGAAAACGGAGATCGCGGTCGAGGCGATGTTCCCCGACGGCACGAAGAACGTGACGTTGTACGGCCCCGAACGACGCGCGTTCTGGCGGCAAGTCACAGTGCGGTCGGGTGAGAAAGGTTGGGGCGAAGCGCCCTCGCGGCATCGCGTGCTGCGGTTGACACAGCCGCAGGCATTTGACGGTGAGCGGGTGATGGTGGCAACGACAGGTGGACTGACATTGCTCGGACCGGGGCGATACCGCGAGGAGTTCGTGCCGTACGACAAGAAACTGGCGGTGACGACACCGTTCCCGCTCGGCGATGGACGAATTTTGTGCGCGGCGGTGGAAAAGGGGGCGTCGAAGGACGAGGGGAACCTCGGTTTGTACGAGATGGACGCGGCGACAGGAAAGATGACACTTTTGTATCGCGATTCTGCGGCAGCGTCGTTTGAAGCGCGACCGTTGCGGGCGCGGAACGTCGGCCCTGTGTTGTACGATGATCCGCAGGCGCGGAGCCGGGCATACACGGCACAGTTGATTTGCGGGTCGGTGAAGATGTCGCAACTGCCACTAGTCGCTAGCCGGGGCAAGCTGGTGCGGGTGATCGAAGGACTACCGATTGTCGGTCGCCATCACACGCACAACAGCATCGGCACGCAAGCGTGGAAGAACCACGTCGGCACCTCGGCGCGCATCCTCGGCACTGCGCCATTGGCGGCGGACGGCTCGTTCAACCTCGAAGTGCCTGCCGACCGTCTGGTCCACTTGCAGGTGCTCGACAGCGACCGCCGCGTCGTCGGCAACCAATTGATCTGGATGTACGGTCGCCCCGGCGAGAAACGAAGTTGTGTCGGTTGCCACGAGACACCGAACACGGCTTTCGCAAAGGCTGGCGTGCCCGAGGCCGCGCGCGTGGCGCCCGTGCAGGCGTTGCCGATGGGCGGTGAGTTTACGTATCGCGCCAAGGCGTGGCAGAAAGGGGAGTTGAAGGAGGCGACGGAGGAACGGACACGGACGGCCGGCGCAGTGAATCTGCTGGGGCGGCAGTGAGACTATCGGGAGGGGGGCGACTGGCGTTGGGAGTAGGCGCTGCTGGCGGAGGCGGTGGTGGCCCATTGACGGGTGCCATCCGTGCCGATCAATTCGACGGCGTCAATCTCTTCCCAGCCGGTGGTGCGACTGGTGTCCAGATAAATGCGCACGACTCTCGCGACGACGCCGCGCGGGGCGTCGAACGGCGAATCGTACGGCGCAGGGCCGGGTTGCTCGACGCCTTGCCAGATGAGAACCTCACGCCCGTCGTCGAGCAGAGCGGTGACCTGCGACACGGCGCCGGGTGAGGCGGTCTCCCGGACTCGGACTTGGGCGATCTCGACGGCGCGTTCGTAGCCGAGCTGGATCCACTCGGGACCGGCGTTCTGCTGGGCGGGCGCCCATGCGGTGGGATGGTCACCGGCGCTCATGGTGTCGGGTTCGCCGAGGAGTTGTTCAGGTCCCCACGAGCGGTAGCTGGCCTTGTCGGCCGCGGTGTACAGGCGATTGAGTTCGCTGATGGCTTGGTTCAGGAGGTTCGTGGTTTTGTCTTGTTGCCGTTCCAACTCGGTGACGTGCGCCTTGATGGTCGCGATGTCGCGCTCCCAAGCGGGAAGCGTGCGGGGCGCGTTGTCGGTCGCGTTGCTGGGCTGTTCGGTTGGCAGGGAGGCAGACCTTGCGACGGCGGCGCGGAGGGCGTCCAGTTCGCCGGCGATGCGAAACTCGCGCCAGAGGATGGCAAGGCCAAGCGTCACGATAAGTATGGCCATGGCGATCTCCATCGGCTTGGTGCGCGGTTGCTGTGGCGTGGTCGTCATGTGAGAGCAGTATCTTGCGAATGCTGTCGCATGTCAAAGCAGTTCGAGCAGTTTCCTGATCTCCTTGAGCTTACCGGCGGGGCGAGGTCTGGTGAGGCGGGGGAATTTGCCGGCGACTTGGTAGAGTTGGCCGCGGCTGGTCAACATGATTTTGTCGTCGCGGGTTTCGATGATGTTCACGTTGACTGTTGCGGCAACAATCTTCAGTTCGGCGCTGCCAAGAAGCAGTTCGATTGCACGCGGCAATTTGCCGAAACGGTCGCGCAGTTCGGCCCGCAACGCCTTCACGTCGGCGAGGTCGGCGGCCTGTGCAATCTTCCGGTAGGCTTCGATGCGGAGGCGCGAGTCGGCGATATAGGATTCCGGGATGCGAACGTCTGCGCCGAGGAAATCAAGACGGAGCGTGACAGCGGGCGGTCGTTTGATTGTTTCGCCCTTGAGTCGGCCGACGCTTTCCTGGAGGAGCTGGCAGTACAACTCGAAGCCGATGGCAGTAATGTGACCGCTTTGTTCCGCTCCGAGCAGGTTGCCGGCGCCACGGATCTCGAGGTCGCGCATGGCGATCTTGTAGCCGCTGCCGAGGGAACTGTATTGTTTGATCGCGCTGATGCGTTTGCGGGCGGTGGCGATCAACTGCATGTGGCGGGGCAGCAGAATGTAGGCGTAAGCCTGTCGGTTGTAGCGGCCAACGCGCCCGCGCAACTGGTAGAGGTCGGCCAGACCAAATCGGTCAGCGCGATCAATGATGATGGTATTGGCGTTGGGAATGTCGAGGCCGCTCTCGATGATGGTGGTGCAGACGAGGACGTCCATCTTGCCGCTGACAAACCGGTGCATCACCGCTTCAAGTTCGCGCTCGCGCATCTGACCGTGGCCGACATCAATACGGACCGATTCGTCGAACAGTTTCCGCAGCCGGTCGGCGACGGCTTCGATGCTTTGGACGCGGTTGTGGAGGAAGAAGACTTGGCCGCCGCGAGCGAGTTCGCGCTGAATGACTTGGCGGATGAGACGTTCGTCGAACGGGACGATGTGTGTCTCGACGGGGAGGCGGTTCAATGGCGGCGTCTGGATGACACTCATGTCGCGCGCGCCCGTGAGCGCCATGTAAAGCGTGCGCGGGATCGGCGTGGCGCTGAGCGTTAAGACATCCACCAGTTTCCGATACTGCTTGAACTTCTCTTTGTGGAGGACACCGAAGCGTTGTTCTTCGTCAATGATGACGAGACCGAGGTTCTTGAACGAGGTGTCGGCGCTGAGGAGGCGGTGGGTGCCGATGATGATGTCCACACCGCCTTCGCGGACGAGCTTTGCGACTTTCTTCTGTTCGCCCGGCGTGCGGAACCGGCTGAGCATCTCGACCGTAATCGGGAACCCGGCCATACGCTGGCGAAAGACGTTCCAATGTTGCTCGGCCAGCACCGTGGTCGGGCAGAGCACGGCGACTTGTACGCCATCCATCACCGCCTTGAACGCGGCACGGATGGCGACCTCGGTCTTGCCGTAACCGACGTCGCCGCAAATGAGGCGGTCCATCGGCTTGGCGGTTTCCATGTCGGATTTCGCGTCCTCGATGGCGGTGTCTTGGTCAGGCGTTTCCTCGAACGGGAACGCCGCCTCGAACTCGCGTTGCCACGGCGTGTCGGCGGCGAACGCGTGTCCCGGTAACGTCGCGCGCGCGGCTTGGATTTCGAGCAACTGCGACGCGAGATCCATGATGGCTCGCTCGGCGGCGAGCTTTTGGCGGCCCCATTTCACGCCGCCGAGTTCGTGGAGTTCGGGAATGCGTTTGCCGAGGCCGACGTATTTGCTGACGAGATGAGCTTGGTCGAGCGGCACGTAAAGACGGGCGTCATTGGCGTAACCGATGGCGAGCACTTCTTGGCCGCCAATCGTTCGCAAGCCGAGATATTTTCCGACGCCTTGGTCGAGGTGGACGACAAAGTCGCCCTCGGCAAACTCGTGCCAGTCGGCGACGGGCGCCGTTGCGTAGCCGAGCCGCCGGGCGCGGTGCGATTTGTAGCGACCGAAGATTTCACCGTCGGTGACGACAGCCAGCTTCGCGTCGGGCCAGAGGAAACCGTGCGAGAGCGAAGCGAGTTGAGCGCGGAGCGGGGAGCGCGGAGCGAATTCTTGCCAGAGTTCGTCGAATCGTTGTTTCTCGCCGTCAGTGTCGCAATAGGCGATCAATGAATAGCCTTCACAGATCCAGCGTTGCATCTGGTCGAAGAACGCGCGCCGCGACTGGGCGATGATTTCCGGGTCGGGCTGACGGATGTCGAGCGGACGGAACGCTTCGAGCGACGCTAGCCGCAAGTTCAGGTGCGCTTCTGTTTCTTCAATCGCAATCTGCTCGGTAACATGAACAGTCTGAAAATTGGACTGTACCCAGTGTGTCCACGGAACATGAAACGGATCGTCATCCGGCAACTGTCGTTCGTAGGCGCTCGCAGCCAGCGCGATGGCGTCAGGCTCAACGAGTACCAACAGCGTGTCGGATGGCAGGTAGGCGACAAGACTCGCGGACTGGCCCGGCGACTGTTTCAAGAAGCCGATTTCACCCGCAGCGGTGATGGTGATTTGGGTGAGTTTGTCGCGGGATTGCTGGGTGGCAGGGTTGAAGGAGCGAATGGACTCGATCTGGTCGCCAACAAACTCGACGCGAACCGGCGCGTTACTGTCGAGCGGATAGAAATCCACGAGAC
>CAZNOK010000052.1:0-26188 GCA_964574605.1 uncultured Verrucomicrobiota bacterium | reverse complement strand
TTACTGGCTCGCGTCGGCGGCGCCGGGAGTGTGGCGGGTCGGGTTTGCCCGGTTCGCGTTGCGGATGCTCGGTGATTTCGTCGAGATGCAGCTCGACGTGAAACCCGGTGCTTCGGTGCAGCTCGGCGACGAGATCGGCTGGTATGAAGGATTGAAGGCGCGGACGGATTTGTTCTGCGTCGTGTCCGGCGGGTTCGAGCGGGCCAATCCCGACCTGACCGACCCGCGCGACGACCCGTACGGCGCGGGCTGGCTCTACGAAGTGCGCGGTCAGCCGGACCCGAAGAGTGTGGACGTGACCGGCTACATCGCCGTGCTGAACGCGACGATTGACAAGCTGCAGGAGGAAGACTAGAGGAAGCGGCGATGAGTGGACGTAAAACCAAAGCATTTGACTTCGAGGAATGCGCCTGTTCGGGCCGGACCTTGGGCAAGCTTGTGCGGCCTTACATTCTGGCTCTGCTGGCCGGCGGCCCGGCACACGGTTATGCGTTGCTGGATCAACTGGCCGAAGCCGGCATCGAGCCGGACCACTCCGTCGTGTACCGCGCGCTCAACGGCATGGAGAAAGAAGGCTTGGTAATCTCTCGGCGCGCTGCCGCTAGCGGTGGCCCGACCCGTTGGGAATACGAACTGACCCCGACCGGCCGCGCCTGCCTCCGTCGCTGGCAGAATTCGCTCACCCGCTATCGGACCGCCATTGACAGTCTACTCAAGTTGATTCGTTCCTAGCCGGATATTCCTTGACGTGCGCTGTCCACATCCGCTATGTGCACAGAGCACATAGCGCCAAAAGGAGAAAGCATGACGATATCGACGAGGTACTTGCCAATCGTGGGGTTATTGTGGGCGGCCGGTCTGGTCGCGTGGGCCGATGATACCAACAAAACAATCCGCCTGCCGGAGATCACGGTGGTCGCGGAGAAGGAACCTGCGCCGGCACAGGTGGTGCCGGTCAGCGTGACGCCGGTGAGCCGTGACACCATCGAGGCCGAAAACGTGCGTACCGTCAAAGACGCAGCGATCTACGCGCCCAATGTGAACATAAGCGAATTTACGGTGCGCCGTCTCAGTATGCCGTATTTTCGCGGTATCGGCGGTGCCGTGAACAATCCCAGCGTCACCACGTTCTATGACGGTGTGCCGCAGTTCAACGCGAACTCCTCCAGCATCGAGTTGTTGGATGTGAATCAGATTGAGTTCGTGCGCGGCCCGCAAGGCGCTCTCTTCGGCCGCAACACGCTTGGCGGGCTGATCAATATTAGCAGCCGCGAACCATCTCTCTCCAAGTGGCGATCTGATTTCGAAACGCAATACGGCAATCACAATTATTTCGATGAGAAGCTCAGCCTTTCCGGGCCTATCATCAAAGAGCAGCTCGGCATGAGTCTGGCGGGCGGCTATTCCTCCCGTGACGGTTACTCCGTGAACGACACCACTGGCCATGCCGTGGATAATCGCGAGGGGTTCTTTGGTAAAGCCCAATTGATGTGGAGGCCGGTGGATGACTGGACGCTCAGGTTGATCGTGACGGGCGAGAACAATCACGATGGCGACTACGCCGTCGGCGATCTCAATTACATCCGTGCTCATCCCAATCACGTCGTGTACAACTTCGATGGATTCACTCACCGTCAGGTGATCGCGCCGACGCTGTTGGCGCAGCACAAAGGCGACGTGGTGGATTTTGACTCCACCAGCGGTTTCGTCTGGTGGCACACGCACGATTACTGCGACCTTTCCTACTATTCGGGCCTGCCGGGCAACACTTCGGATTTGGAGAAGGGGTTGCAGTTTTCGCAGGAATTCCGTTTCAGCTCAGCCGAGGGTGCTCCACTGCAATTGAACCAGAACCTTAAATTGAAATGGCAGGCTGGGCTTCAGATCTTCACCCAGAACTATACGTACGACCGGAATTCTGATTTTACCTCTCTTCACTACCTCTATAAGATCTTCTCGGATTTGAACGACATCGGCGTGGGCATTTACGGTCAAACGACGCTGACTGCGTGGGACAAACTTGACTTCATCGTCGGCCTTCGCGGGAACTTTGAGGACAAGACCGCCCATCTGGTGACCAATACAACGGATACTAGGCCGAGCAAGGATTTCTCGAATGTGACTCCCCAATTCGGCCTCGCCTACCATTTGACGAAAGAACACATGCTCTACGCGACGGTCAGTCGCGGCTACCGAGCGGGCGGGTTCAATACAGCGTCTCCGGCGGGTTATGAGTCGTATGATGAAGAGAACAGTTGGAACTACGAGATCGGGGCGAAGACTTCTTGGCTGGATAACAAACTGTTGGCGAATCTGACCTTCTACTACATCAACTGGGACAATCTCCAACTGAACCAGCCAGATCCGGTTACCCCGGGTAGCTATTACATCGCCAATGCCGGTTCAGCGGAGAGCAAGGGCGTTGAATTGGAACTTGTCGCTCGACCGTTGAGCGGGTTGGATTTGTTTGGCGGCGTCGGTGTTGCGGACACCAAGTTTCTGAGCGATGCCCATGCCATTCACACCGACGCGTTCGGCACATCCACCACGGTGGGTCTCGGCGGAAATGAGTTGCCCAACACGCCGCTATTCACAGCCAACGGTGGCGCGCAATATACGTGGCAGGTTTCCAAGAAGGTGGCGCTGTATGCCCGGGCGGAAACGGTTTTCTACGGTCGTTATCACTACAATCCCGCGAACACTGCGGCGCAGGATGCTTACAACCTGACAAACTTCCGCGCCGGTGTGCGCGGCGATCATTGGTTTGCCGAAGGCTGGGTTCGTAATGCCTTCGACACGCACTACGTGCCACTTGCCTTCGAGGATCCCAATTGGCAGTCGGGGTACGTCGGCCAATGCGGGGATCCAATCACCTTCGGCTTGCGAGCCGGCCTGAACTTCTGAGATAACGAGTCTATGAGCTTAATAACCAACAACTGTCAGTGCCGCCAAGCGGGCCCTCAGTCAGTCAACTCCCGCTTTAATCTGGACGGTCAGGATGTAGACGTTTTGGATTTGAAAACGCTGCTGATAACGCGCGGAATCAACCTGCCGGACGAAATAGCCAACCGTTTTGGGCGCACTCACCGGCTCGCGCCAGCGAGCGAACTCTACTCGTGCAACTGTCTCCTGTTGCCGGGGAACATCCCCACCCATTTGTTCCATGTCGGTCCCTCGGCGGACTTCAGTCTCGCGGTCACCGACGCGGGACGGCCTTGTCTGACCTATCGCGGGAAATTTGTCACCGAAGTGGATTTCCCTCCGGCCACGAAGTTTTATTCGCAACGAACAAGCAGTGGCTATTCGTTTAACCTGATGGCTGTGTTGCAAGGCTTGGATGTCTTGTCCTTCCCTTACCTCTGGCACTGCCAGTTCGCGTTGGGAGGACTCCCCTGTCATTTCTGCTACCAAGGCAACACGGCGCTGGAGATGAAACGCACAGGGCAGAAGTTCCCGGCGCTTCCCACACCCGACGACGTGGCCGAAGTGGTCGAATACTGCGTTCAACATGAAGACATCCGCGACGTGCAATTGACCGGTGGCTCCGAGGTGGACGCAGGCCAAGGCGAGATGCCGTTGGCGACTGACTTCATGGCCGCCATCAAGCGACGGGTTGATCTGCGGAAGATCAAGGGAGATGTCTGCCTCTATACCAGCGCGCCCAAAGATCCGGCAGCGGTGGACAAAGTGTTCGCATCGGGAGTGGACCGGGTGGCCTACGATCTCAATGTGTGGGATGAGAATATTTTCAAACAGGCTTGTCCCGGCATTGCACGATACATCGGCCGGGCACAACAGCTTCGCGCGTTGGAATACGCGGCAGACAAGCACGGTCCCAACAAAATGTGCAGTGCCTTCGTGATCGGACTGGAACCCGTGGAAAGCTTGCTGGCGGGTGCCGAGTATGTCGCCGAGCGCGGCATCGTGCCGTTGTTCTCCATCTGGCTGCCTCACCATCGTCCCGTGATGGGATCCACGACACCGCCCGGGTTGGATTACTACCGCCGTGCTCGACAGGGTTTTCTCGAATTGTTTGAGAAATACAAACTGAATCCTCCGGGCGCGTCCGGGCTGAACGTCTGCATGTGTCGCGATCTGGTCAAGAGACAGCAGTCTTTTGTCCATCTTGCCGAGTGAGACTCACGCTTTACTTTGTGCACGGTGTGCAAACCGAGAGAACTGCCCGCGCGGCAATTCGCTCACGTTAATTCGGTCCTGACCGGATATTTCCTTGACAGTGGTTGGACTCATCCGCTATGTGCACTGGACACATAGCGATGAAACAACCCCAAGCTCGTTACATCATGGTGGGCGGTTTCCTTGGCGCCGGCAAAACGACGGCGATCCTGAAACTGGCGGAACATCTCAAGCAACAAGGCCTGACCGTCGGCTTGATCACCAACGACCAAGGCGCCGGACTGGTGGACACCGCGATGGCGCGGGCCAGCGCGTTCCCAGTCGAGGAAATTTCCGGCGGCTGTTTCTGCTGCCGGTTCAACTCGCTGGTGGACGCCTCCCGAAAACTGGCCGAAACGGCGCGGCCGGATGTGTTCATCGCCGAGCCGGTGGGCAGTTGCACGGACTTGATGGCGACGGTGACGCTCCCGATGCGTCAGTTGTATGGGGCGAACTACCGGGTCGCGCCGCTGAGCGTGTTGGTGGATCCGATCCGCGCGATGCGCGTGCTCGGCATCGGCGACGGCCGTCAGTTCGCGCCGAAGGTGACGTACATCTACCTTAAGCAACTGGAGGAGGCGAACCTCCTCGTCGTCAACAAGTCCGACCTGCTCGACGCGACGCAAACGGCGAAGTTGCGCGAGGCGTTGAAAGCGAGGTTTCCGCGGGCGGCGGTGTTTGTCGTTTCCGCGCGCACGGGCGCCGGGTTGCCGGCGTGGTTTGAGCGGTGCTTGTCCGCCGAACTCGGCGCGACCGACATCATGGACGTGGATTACATCACCTATGGCGTGGGGGAAGCCATGCTCGGTTGGTTGAACGCGACAGCGCATCTGGCCAGTCCGCCTGTGGACGGCAACGAGTTGTTGCTGCGTATTGGGTGCGCGCTGCGTGACCGGCTCGCCAAGGCCGACGCGGAAGTCGCGCATCTCAAGATGACGCTCACTGCTGCCGGTGACGGACTCGACATCGCAGTGGCGAACCTTGTCCGCACCGATGCGACGCCGGAGTTGTCGTTCCGTCTGGAAGAACCGTTTACCGAAGGCGAACTGACCGTGAACCTGCGCGCGCAAGCCGAGCCGTCGTTGCTGGAGCGAATCGTGCGCGAAGTGGCCGATGAGTTTGGCGCTGCGCTCGGATCTCTCGCCAGTTTCAAGCCGGGTCAACCAAACCCGACCCACCGGGTTGATGTTTCCGGTGTGGAACATCGGCCGGTGTTGCCATGAAATTGGCACGGTGGATAGTGGGGGAATTCTTCGGGACATTTCTGCTGGTGTTCTTCGGTTGCGGCAGCGTGTGCGCGGCCGTCACGACCGGCGCGCAGGTCGGCGTGTTTCAAGTGGCCATCGTCTGGGGCTTGGGCATCGCGACGGCGATCTACCTGACCGGCGCCTTGAGCGGCGCTCACTTGAACCCGGCGGTGACGATCAGTATGGCGGTGTGGGGCGGGTTTCCGAAGCGACGCGTGTTGCCGTACATCGTCGTGCAAATGCTCGGCGCGTTTGCGGCGGCGCTGGCGCTGTTCGTCCTATTCGGCGATGCGCTGCGGACGTTCGAGAAATCGCAAGGCATCGTCCGCGGCCAGCCCGGCAGCGAGGCGAGCGCGATGGTGTTCGGAGAGTACTACCCGAATCCGGGCGGCAAACCGTTGACGGACGAGACGCGGCAACGGATGGGCACGATGCCAGCGTTTGCCGCCGAAGTTGTCGGGACGGCGGTGTTGTTGCTGGTGATCTTCTGCGCCACCGACAACCGGAACAAATCCGGACCACAAATCCTGACCGGCGCGACCATCGGCCTGACGGTGACGTTGTTGATTTCGCTGCTCGGCCCGCTGACGATGGCCTGTTTCAACCCCGCCCGCGACCTCGCGCCACGCCTGTTCGCGACTCTGGCTGGCTGGGGCGCGGTGCCGTTTCGGGTGAACGGGACAGGCTGGCTGACCGTGTATGTAATCGCGCCGATTCTGGGCGGGTTGCTCGGCGGCGCGATTTACCGGCTGTTCTTCCGCCATGCCTACGCTGACTGAATTCACCGGGCCGCTTGACAGACGGGAGGTCTTTCCGTATGTCCACAGGTGACACATATGGCGACCCTCGTTTGCAATTGCACCAACGCGCGAGTTTTGTCCCCGGACGCGCTAGCGGCGGCCTTGGACAAGCTCCGCGCATCGGGCGAGCCGTTTGAGGTTGTCGCCGACCTCTGCGAACTCGTCGCGCATGGCCGTTTCAACGCCACCAAGCCGTTGAAAATTTACGCCTGTCATCCGCGCGCTGTGAAAAGTCTCGTGGGCGAAGCCGAAGTTATCGATCTTCGCGCCAAAAACGCACCGGCGAACACAACTCCGGGCGCGTGGTTCCCGGTGATTGACTTCGAACGGTGTAACCACTGCATGCAGTGCCTCAGCTTCTGTTTGTTCGGCGTGTTCGCGGCGAAGGACGGTAAGATTCGCGTCGCGCAACCGGACAACTGCAAACCGAACTGCCCGGCCTGCGCGCGGGTTTGTCCCGAAGCGGCGATCATCTTCCCCAAACATCCGGAGCCGGTCATCCACGGGGGCGACGGGCAGCGCGAAAAGGTGGATGTGTCGGCGTTGCTCGGTGGCGACGTCTATCAGACGTTGCGGAAGCGGTCGCGTTTCGACAAGGACCGCGACGCCGCGACGGCGCGCGCGGAACGTTGTCAATGCATCGCGAAGCTCCAGAAACAGCTTGGCATTCCGCCTGAAGTTTTGCGTGATCTCAACGTCGAATCGCTACAAAAGGACAAATGAAACTGCCGCGTCCCGCGCCGCCATTGCGGTTCCGTCTGCCGCAGCCGAACATTCCGCCGACGCTCCAACAACGCGAAGAGTTGATGCAGTTCGCGCGGCGCTGGGTGAAGGAATGGGCGCCGGTGCCGCCGGTGCCGTTGGCGGATTTGCGCCAGCTTGCCGACAAAGTTCTCGCCGAGACCGGCGCCGATGCGCAGTACCGCGATTACGTCGCCGTGCTCATCAACAACGAACTCTGGCGCGAGACGCTCGCGGCGATTCCGTACGACCGCCGGTTGTTGCTATTGCCCAAATGCCTCCGCGCCGAGGACAAATGCCGGGCGGCGATGGATGAGTTCGGCTTGCTCTGCAAACAATGCGGGCAGTGCTCGATTCAGGATTTACAGACCGAGGCGGAGCGGCTCGGTTACGCCGTGCTCGTCGCCGAAGGCTCGGCGATGGTCACGCAGTTGATTCAAGCCGGCAAGATTGACGCCATCGTCGGCGTCTCCTGCCTGAACGTGCTGGAGAAAGCGTTCCCGTACATGGAAGCCGCGGCGATCCCCGGCATCGGCATTCCGCTGTTGCAGGGCGACTGCGCCAACACGACCGTGGACCTCGATTGGGTCACCGACGTCATCCACCTGACCAGCGAGGACACCACGCGCCGGCTCGACCTGACGGCGTTGCGCGAGGAAGTCGAGACGTGGTTCACGCCCGACGCGCTCGCGCGCGTGCTCGGTCCCGCCGACGGCCAGACCGATGCGCTCGCCCGCGAATGGCTCGCCCGCGCCGGCAAACGCTGGCGGCCGTTCCTGACCGTGGCGACGTACCAGGCGTTGCGCGACCATCCCGGCGATCCGATTCCCGACGACCTCCGCGAACTTGCCGTCGCCGTCGAATGTTTCCACAAAGCGTCGCTGATCCACGACGACATCGAGGACAACGACGCACACCGCTATGACGACCCGACGTTGCACGAGCAACACGGCGTCGCCATCGCGCTCAACGTTGGCGATCTCCTCATCGGCGAAGGCTACCGGCTAATCCGCGCCACGCGCGTCAGCCCCGTGCAGACAGCTGCGTTGTTACACGCCTCCGCCGAGGGTCACCGGCGACTGTGCCTCGGCCAAGGCGAGGAACTTTTCTGGCGCCGGCACCCATCGTCGCTGAAGGTGCAGCAGGTGTTGAACATCTTCCGCCAGAAAACCGCGCCGGCGTTTGAGGTGGCGTTGCGGCTCGGCGCGATTTACGCCGGCCGGCACGAGCCGGTCAGCGACGCGCTCGGCGCGTACAGCGAAGCGCTCGGCATCGCGTACCAGATCCGCGACGACCTGGAAGAGTTCCAAGCCGGCAAACTGGATGCGACGGAGCCGAACCTCTTGCTCGCACTCGAACAGGAGAAGACCAAGGATCCCGAAATTCGGGCGCGGGTCTTGTTGGAAAGCTACAAACAGGAAGCGATCCGGTCGTTGCGCGACGTGCCCAGCGCGAATCTCAAGGGTTTGTTGCGTCGCGTCGTCGGCCGCATTTTCAACCACGCGGAAATCAAAGGCTGGTGCCATGAGTTTCAGGCTCGAAATGCTGCAAGCCGCGCGACGAGCGACGGCGCAGCTCGGTGAGTCCACCGGCCTCGTGCGGCAATTCGTCCGCAGCCAGCAACTCCCCGATGGCAGCTTTCGCGACCGCAGCGGACACAGCGACCTTTACTACACCGTCTTTGGCCTCGATTGCCTGCTCGCATTGGATGAACCGCTTCCGACCGGCTTGGAAAACTATCTCCGCACTTTCAACGACGGCGCGCCACTCGACTTCGTCCATTTCACCTGTCTTGCCCGCTGCTGGTCTGTCCTTCGACCGCCGGCGACGCTCGCCCAACGGCTCGCTGCGTTCCCGCTGCCACGGACCGTGTACGAGTGCTATCTCGCGTACGGCGCGTATCAGGATTTGCACGTGAAATTGCCGGACACCGGCCCGTGGCTGCGTTGTCTCGAATCACTCCGCTCGCGCGATGGCGCTTACGGCAACGCTCCCGGCCTGCCGCTCGGTTCGACGACTGCAACTGCCGCTGCCGCGACGCTGTTGCGGCACATCGGCGCACCGATTCCGACCGAAATCGGTCCGTGGTTGCTCGCCCAATGCCGGCCGAAAGGTGGTTTCACCGCGATGCCAACCGCACCAGCGCCGGATTTGTTGTCCACGGCTACCGCATTGCACGCGCTGGCTGGATTGCGCGTCCCATTCGACCACATCAAGGAACCATGCCTCGACTTCCTCGACTCGCTCTGGAGCAACGAAGGCGGATTTCACGGCCACTGGGCCGACGACCACCTCGATGTCGAGTACACCAGCTACGCGTTGCTGGCGCTCGGCCACCTCACATGATCGCTGAAACGCTAACTCGCGTCCGTGAACAACTCCTCGCCGCGCGCGGCCCGCACGGCCACTGGGAAGGCGAGCTTTCCGCCAGCGCGTTGTCCACCGCCACCGCCATCGTCGCGCTCGCGCTCGTGGACCGCGACCGGCATCGCGACTTGGTCGCGCGTGGCCTCGACTGGCTCGACAAACATGCCAACACCGACGGCGGTTGGGGCGACACCGTCCTCAGCGTCAGCAACATCAGCACAACGACGCTGGTCTCGGCCGCGTTCGGTCTCGCCGGCCGAGCGGCACCGCGCGCCGAAGCGTGGATCGCAAAACATGACGGTGGCGATTTGGTGCAAGCGATCCTCGCCCGGTACGGCAAAGACCGGACCTTCTCGGCGCCGATTCTCACGGCGTGCGCGCTCACTAGCCGGTGCGGCTGGGAACACGTGATTCCATTGCCGTTTGAACTGGCCGTCCTGCCACCGGAACTTTTCAAATGGCTCCGGCTGCCGGTCGTCAGTTACGCCCTGCCGGCCTTGATCGCCATCGGCCAAGTCCGGCATCACCACCGGCCTGCACTCCGCTTCATTCGCAATCCAGCCCGGCAAGCTTCGCTCCGCGTGTTGGAGAAGATCCAACCGTCGAGCGGCGGTTTCCTCGAAGCGATTCCATTAACCAGTTTCGTCACGATGTCGCTGGCCGGCATGGGACTCGCCCGGCATCCGGTCGCCGAACGCGGCGTGAAGTTTCTCGTCGCGGCGGCGCGCGCCGACGGCAGTTGGCCGATTGACATCAATCTCGCCACGTGGGTCACGACGTTGTCGGTCAACGCGCTCGGCGACAGCCTGCCGGAATCCGAGCGCGCGCCGATTCGCGACTGGCTTCTCGCACAACAACACCGCGAGTTGCATCCATACACCAACGCCGCCCCCGGCGGCTGGGCATGGACTGATCTCAGCGGCGGCGTGCCCGACGCCGACGACACCGCTGGTGCTTTGCTCGCGTTGAAAACGCTTGGCGTGACTGACTCACCGGCGATTACTGCTGGTGTCCGCTGGCTGCTCGACTTGCAGAACAGTGACGGCGGCATCCCGACGTTCTGCAAAGGCTGGGGCACACTGCCATTCGACCGCAGCAGTCCCGACCTGACTGCACACGCGTTGCGCGTGTTCGCCGAAGGCTCCGGTCGCCAACGCGCCTTGAAGTATCTCGCACGCACCCAACGTCCCGATGGCGCGTGGGCGCCGTTGTGGTTTGGCAACCAGCGCGCGCCTGACGAGGAGAACCTGACGTACGGCACCGCCAATGTCGTTCGCGCCTTGCCGGCAGGCTCAATGCGCGATGCCGGCATCCGCTGGCTGTTGTCGGCACAGAACAACGATGGCAGTTGGGGCGGGGGTGTGCGGACGCCGCCGTCCATCGAGGAAACCGCGCTGGCCGTCAGCGCGCTGGATGGAGAACCGGCGAAACGCGGCGCGGAGTGGCTTGTGCGCGTCACTGACGCCGGTCGTGTCTTCCCACCGGCGCCAATTGGTTTCTACTTCGCCAAGCTCTGGTACTACGAAAAGCTTTATCCGCTGATCTTCACCGCTGCCGCGTTGAAACAAGTCGTTTCCCCACCCGCGTAAACCACTCGCTTCCCCATCAATCTCTCCATCCAATTTTCCCGTTGTGCGTGAAACAATTGTTTCAGCCATAACGGGAATTTAGACGCGGGCAAGTTTCCGGAGACGGCGACACAGGCAGGCGCGAAACGCCGAGTGCCGCTCTTCAACGGCGGGACCACGATAGGATTTCGGCCAGAGCGGGCGCGGCAAAAACGGGTCGAACGAGAAGGCGTGCTGGTAAGCGTCGCGTTCGATCCGCGCGATGTGAGCCAGTTGCTGAAGGTCGGCGGCGCGGTTGAGCGAGGTGGTGTTAGCCACTGCGTGCTGGAGATAGCTTTGATGCTGGCGATTGATTTCGTCAAAGTTCCAACTGGTGGCGACCAATTCCTTGTCGTCACAGAGAAACAGACGGCTGACCTCGAAGCCGCAAAAGCATTCGGGAATTCCGCGCGCCCGTATAATGTCCTGCAGGATTGTTTCAACCTCGTGCGGCCAGACCCACACGCTGCGCTGCAACAGGCCGAATTTGGCGGCGCGCAACGCGCGCCACAAATTGCTGCGGTCCCGTCGTCGTGAGGTGGGCAGATCGAAACTGAACACGCGCCATTTGCCGTCCCACGCTAAATCCCAGTGTCGTTCTGGTTCCCACACTGGGAGTCGTTTCCGACCCGCGTCGGTGATGCTGAAGTGGGCGGTCTTTCCGCGTCCGTGCTGTTGCACGAGCCGTTGTTGACGCCAGCGTTCGAGCAGCCGGTCAAGTTCCTGCTCGCGAGGGCAGGAGCGGTAGCCGGCCAAGATCAACCCGCAATCCCGCCGTGAAAATGCTTCAAGACCCCAAAGGAAAAACTCCAGTGCGATCTCGATCTCCAATCTCATCGTTCAGTCCTCCGCATGTTAGTTCGCCCCTCACTGCATGGGCTAATTCCCGTTTATCATGAAACAATTGTTTCAGTCAAAACGGAAATTACTTGAAATTCGTTGAACGGACGGAATGTCCACATGCTGTGGACGAGGCACCGCTGTTGTCCGTCATAAAACAGTGAAACAGGCGCGTTGAGCTACTTTACTTCCACCGTAAAGCTTTCGCTGTGGCTGTTGAATTCGGGAGCGTACATGCACTGGATTTCGGCGATGCCAGTCTGGTAGCTGCCTTTGAGTTGGACACGCGTCGAGTACTCGAACACATAGACGCCTTTGGGAAGGTAATCTATGAAGAAGTGGCTGGCGGTGTCGCGCGTGCTCTCGTAGTAGGCGAGGCCGTCCTGATATTTATACCGGCTGAGCACGTTCACCGGCTCGGTGCCGCTGCCGCGCTGGTCTTTCATGTGGACGTATTCCATGTCGCGGTCAGTCCGCAGTTCGATGCGGACGACCAGTTCGTCGCCGACTGACAACGCGCCGGTCACGGGCTTCAGCACTTGGCCTTTCTTGGTCGTGTCCTTGATCCAGAGCGTCTTCTTCAACTTCAACGGCGTGCCTTCGTGTGGCGTGACCTTGGTCATGTCCTCCAAGTATTGCCAGTGAACGCTGCCCCAACTGACCCCTTCATCCACCTTTTTCACGGTGATCCCACCCATCGCGGGCTTGATTTCATTGCGGACAAATCTCTGCTCGTAAAATCCGGTGCCCGCCTCGACTTTCTCCGGTTTGATCCACTCGCCGTCGAGCGCAACTTCGACTAGCGCGTCGCTGGCGAGTTTGTTCGAGCCGCGCAGCAACAGCGCATACACGGCGTCGGCAGTGGCTTTGGTGGTCTTCCAGTCTTGTGTCTGTTTCTGCTTCAACAACCAGACCTGACAGTCTTCGACGGCTTGTGGGTCGTTGGCGACCTCGGCGAACATCTCGATCATCATGGCCTGCGTCTCAATGGGGGCGCGATACCACCACCAACTCAGTTCGAGTTCGCGCCAGAACATGCCGAGTTCCTCGTTGCTGACGCTGCGTTCCTTGATGGATTTGACGATGTCCTGCGGCGTCTGTTTGTCGCCGAACCGTTGCAACGCGATGGCCAGATGCGCTTGGCTCTGACGGCTGTTCACCTTCAGCCAGAATTTCCTCGACTGGCGGAGGAAGAAGTCCACCGCTTCCTGATGTTGCTTGGCGATGGGTTTGTCCTTGAGGAAGAAACTGCGACCGTAGAGGTAGAGCGCATCGGTGTAGCTCGGCACGTACAAGTCTTTGTGGATGATGTGCCGGTAATGATCGTCCATCCACGCGTCGAGCGCGGTGAGCGATTTGATGGCGGGTTTTACGTCAACTTCCACGTCGAGATGGCGCAGGCGTCCGAAGCCGGTTGTAATGTAAAGGCTGATGTACTCACTCGGACGACCGCCGGGAAACCACGGCCAGAGGCCCTCACTGAGTTGCGCTTCCGAGAGCTTGCGGAGCGCGCGCGCGGATTCCTCGTCGAGCCGGTTGGCGTCGAAGAGAATGCCGACGTTCTTGCGCGCCTGACTTTCTTTCATTGCTTGGCGGAGCCACGGCGTTTCTTCGAGCATCACCGACTTGAGGTCTTGGTTCTTCTCCAACGGACTGTCGAGTGTGGGCGTGCCTTTCCAGAGGTCGAAGATCCGGCGAATCTTCGGGTCGGAATTGGCAATGTGCCGGGCGAGCGCGTTGGCGTAGAGCCGGTTGAAGGTTTGCTCGTTGCACTCGTACGGGAACTCCATCAAATACGGCAACGCCATCACCGCATACCACGCCGGCTGCGACACCATTTGCACCGTCAACGACTGGTTGCGGAGCGTGTTGGACTTGCCGGACTCCAGCAGCTTCTTGAACTCGAACTGTTTTGTCGCCTTGCCGCGGATTGGCAACGGCAACGATTCGGTCACGAGAATCCTCCGGCTCAAAACCGGAACAAAGCCTTCCTCGCCATCGCTGATCGCGGCGGTCGCGCCGACGGCTTTGTAGGTGAGGAAACCCATGCCGTCGGGAATGGTGATGCGCCAGAAGCAGCTCTTGGATTGTTTCGCCGGCACATCGAAGCTTTGTTCGGTCGCCCGATTGCCGAGCGCGTCGTCAACGGATTTCAGCGTCACAGCATCGGCAAACGTCAGTTTCACCTTGCCGGTTTGCGGTTTGTCGGTCTGGTTGCTGACCTTGACCGTGAACTCGATCGTGTCGCCTTCGCGCACAAACCGCGGTGGATTCGGTTCGACCATCAGGTCTTTCGCCGTCACCGTCTTGTCGGTGAGGAACCCGGCGCGGAGTTGTTTGTCGTGGGCGAAGCCGAGGAACTTCCATTCCGTCAACGCCTCGGGCATCGTGAACACCATCTTCACGACGCCATCGTCGCCCGCGATCAGGTGCGGGAAGAAGAACGCAGTCTCGTTGAGGTTCTTGCGTGCGGTGACTTTGCTGAGATCGGGCGCGGGTGCGCCGCCACCGGCACCGGCTTTGTCTTCGGCTTGTTTCTTCCTCAATCCATCACGGTCGGCAGATTGTTTCTCCAGCACAGCGCCTAATGCCTCAGATGTTGCGGCAGGCATCGGTGTTCCCGCGGCCATGGCCCGGCCATTTGCCGCTGCATCCATGGCGAGATACATCGTTTGACCTTTCGCTTCCATGCCGCGTTCGCGTCCGAAATAGCCGTAGCCCCAAAGGTTCGCGATGATGTCGGGCGGGAATCCGCGATAATTCCAATTCACACCACGATGCGGCGTCTGCCACCAGCCGTGGATGTGCTGGAAATCGAGCTTGGCGTTTTGGAACTCGGCGTTGACCCGGTCAAACTCGTGCCGGAACACTCCGAACGCTCGCGGCCAGTTGTGCGGCAGGTATTGATCGAGCGAGGCATCGTAGAGCGCGGCGACCATCTCGGCGGCGGTGCGCTTGGCGTCGGGGCCGGTGACGATGGCTGTCCATGTTTCCTTCTGGCCGGGCATGAGTTTCGAGCGGAAGCTTTCCCATTTCAACGTGAGTTGCTTGTTTGACCACGGCACGTCCACGACGCGCTCGTTGAGGTAGGCGCGGTTCTCGCGGACATACGTGACGCGCAACGTGAACCCGCCGCGCATCTCCTCGCTGACGGGCTGCTCGATGAGTTCCTGCGTCCGGTTGCTGGCCGTCCAGTAGCTCTTCAACGGTTTGCCTTCGCACTCCAGCTCGACAAACGCGCGTCCCGTGTCGTAGCCGGTGCCCCAGAGCCCAGTGAATTTCTCGCCGGGCTCAAGCGACCACTTCGGCGCGGCAAACCGGTTCGCCAGCTTCACGCGGTAATGACGTTCGCGCAGATCAACCACCTGCACCGTCAATCGCGCGGTGATCGCTTTGCCAAACCGGTCCTTTGTCTCCAACGACGCCCGGTAGATGCCCGCCTTCAACGACACAGGCACCTTTGTTTTACCAGTGGCGGCGTCGGTCTTGAATGCTTGCTTGGCGACAGCCTTGCCAAGCTCCCACGAATCAGGATTTGCCGGGTCGGCTTTCGGTTCCTCGGCGCGCCAGTAGTAATACTCGCGCTGCAACGCCACGCGCTGAACTTTCTCAGGTTGCTTGAGCGCGTAAAGCGTGAGCGTGCCGTTCGCCGTCTGCGGAACGCCGTCGAGCGATTTCGTCTCGACGGTGAACGCGACCGGCTTGTCCGTCTGCTGCCAGTCGTCCGCCACAAGCGACGCCTGCAACGCCGTGTATGCGGCGCGCACGGTCTGCTGGTCGGAACGCGTCTCGCCGGTGGTGTCGGTCACGTCGGCGTTGATCGTGAAGGCAAAGACCGGCTCGTTCTTCTCCGGCACGCTGCGGTCTGGCTCGGCGGTGAATGCGATCTTGAACGTCCCGTCGGCCTCGGTGACGGCGGTGCCGTGGGCGATGGCTTTGACGGCGGGCGGCTGCCACCACCAACACCAATACGGGAACTGCACACCACGGTTGACGCGCCATTTGACTTTTGCGCCGCCGATGGCCGCACCGGTGTAGGCGGTCGCTTTGCCGGTGAGGTTGACTGTCGCGCCGAGCTTGGCGGCTTCCTTCGGCGCGGGAAGTTCGACTTGGAACTTCGGGCGTTTGTATTCCTCGACGCTGAAATCAACCGCGTGCGGCTGATGGAGCACGCCGATCCGCATCCGGCCCGTCCCGCGGTCGCGCGGCGCGGTGAACACGCCGTTGAACGCGCCGTAGTCGTTCGACTTCTGCTCGGCACGGGCGATTTCCTTGCCGTTGGCGTCGAGGAACACGATGGTGAGCGGCGCGCCCGCGATGGTTTCGTAGTTGGCGGCGCCGCGGTCGTAGCGAAGATGGATGCCCTTGTAGTAAATGGTCTGGCCGGGACGGTAGAGCGCGCGGTCGGTAAAGAAAACAGTCTGTGTTCCGGTTTTGTTCCGGTCGTAGTTGCCTTGGCCCCAGAACTCGCGGTTGCTGGAAACGGCCTGACCACCGTGCTCGGCCAGCACGATGATGTTCTGGTTCTTGATCGAAAACTCGAATCGGCCGTTTTCGTCGGTCTTGGTCGGCTCGACGGGTTTGAACCAGCCTTCGCGGTCGCGTTGCCAGATGCGGACAGTCGCGCCGGCAACAGGCTCGCCGCTGTTGGCCTTGAGGACGAAACCGCTGTGCGGTCTGCCGTCGTTGCGGAGTTGCACGACGAGCGCAAGATCGCTGACCCAAACGGCGGCGACGCTGACTTGGTTTTCTCTCTCGGCAAAGTTCTGGTCGTGGCTGGCGACGATGAAATAGAAGCCCGGTTTCAGTTTCGTCGGCGCAGGAAGTTTTTCAGTGCGCTGCTTGTAGTCTTTCGTCGGCGGCAGGTCGGCGTTCCATTCGAGCACGGGTGAGGCGGCGAGCAGTTGTTTGCGCTGGTTGTCGTCGAAGCCGCCAAAGCCCCAGCGGGTGCGTTTGATGTAGTCCTCGAAGTCCGCCGATACGGCGCGGAAATAGACTTTCGTGATGTTGCGGTAAGCAACATTGAGCGTCGGCCACGGCGCGTTCCAGATGCGCTCGGCGTCGAGGTGCGCTGACTTCGATTCGATCTGCTGGATGAGGTTGTAGCACATCGCGCCCCCGGCGGTGTTCGGGAAGGCGTCGAGGCCACGCTGGGCCAGCTCGCGTGCTTTGACTGGGTCGCCATCCTCGTTGACTTGCGCGGCGAGAGCGGCGAGCGCGCGGGTGGAGACTTCGTGGTTGGCGGTGGCATCAATGAAACGCTGGAGCGCGACTTTGTACCGGTCGGACTTGTTCTCGCCGGCAGCTTTGTTGTGGCCGTATGTGAGACGGGCGAGGTCAGCGTCGTAGGACGCGGACCGGTCAGTGTCTTTCTCATGGAACTTCAGGAGATTCTGGAAGAGGCGGATCGCTTTCGCCTCGTCGCCGGTGGGGACCTGCCAGTTCATGAACTCGGTCGCGTCGGCAAAGATCGGGCTGGTGGCGTCGAGTTCAAACTCGTCTTCGGCTTTCGTCGCGCCGTGTTCGCCGGCTTGGTAGAACTGGAGCGCTTCGTAGGCGAGAAAATCAAACATCGTCGGACGATAGCTGTCGGGCACGTTGCCTTTGGTGAGGAGATCGGCGTAGTCGGCAACAGGAGTGACTTTGAGAACCTTCTCGTGGGCGAGGGCGGCGGTGAAATGTTTGTCAATCTCGGCGAGGATGCGGGCGAGGTCCCAGGTTTGGATGTCCTTGCCCGGAGCGGTGGCGGTTTGGGTGCGTTGCATGAACCGCCAGCGGTTGTGCTGGAAGTAGTGCCAATACCAGTGAGCGAGGATCGCTTCCATCGCCGGCTTCATCTCGGCCGGATACTTGGCGATTTCATCCTGAAGGCGGAAGATTTTCTCTTCGGGTTTGTTGCCTTGGATGTTGCCTTCGAGCGCGATCTTTTTGCCGATGGCTTTGATGGCCTCGGCGTAGGCCTTGTCAGCGAGCGCGCTCTTGATGATCGGCTCTAGTTCCTCGATGGCGGTCTTGGGCAGTCCTTTGTTGACGGCGTCGTCAACTTTCTTCCATTGGGCATCGCGGGAACCGGCGACAATGGCGGCGAGAAAACTCAGGCAAAGAAGGGCGTGTTTCATAATATTGTCTCCATGCTTCCGACACCAAGAATTGTGATTTGTTCCGTGTGAAGATTACCAAAATCCGGATTGAATAGAAAGCATCTGTATCATAAGGTCGCGTCTCACCATGGCTAAACGAACTGATATCCACAAAATCCTCATCATCGGCAGCGGTCCCATCATCATCGGTCAAGCGTGCGAGTTTGATTACTCCGGCACCCAGGCTTGCAAAGCACTCAAGAGTCTCGGCTACGAAATCGTGCTGGTGAACTCCAATCCCGCCACCATCATGACCGATCCCGGCATGGCCGACGCCACGTACATCGAGCCGTTGAATGTCGAGCGGCTCGCCCAGATCATCGAGAAGGAACGCCCCGACGCGCTCCTGCCCAACCTCGGCGGCCAGAACGGGCTGAACCTTTCCTCCGAACTCCACAAGACCGGCGTGCTCGCGAAGTACAACGTGCAAATCATCGGTGTGCAAGCGGACGCCATCGAACGCGGCGAGGACCGGCTCGCGTTCAAGGAGACGATGAAGAAGCTCGGCATTGATCTGCCCCAGAGCGAACTCGCTTACAACGTCGAGGAAGCGGAAGCCATCGCCGCAAAACTCGGTTACCCGGTGGTGATTCGTCCCGCGTACACGATGGGCGGCACCGGCGGCGGTTTGGTTTTCAACATCGAGGAACTGCGTGTGATTGCGGCGCGCGGCATCGCCGCGAGTTTGATCGGCCAAATCCTCGTCGAGGAATCGGTGCTCGGCTGGGAGGAACTCGAACTCGAAGTCGTTCGCGACGCCAAGAACCAGATGATCACCGTGTGCTTCATCGAGAACATTGACGCGATGGGCGTGCATACCGGCGACTCGTTCTGCGCCGCGCCGATGTTGACGATTGATCCGAAATTGCAACAGAGGCTTCAAAAATGGTCGTACGACGTAGTCGAGTCCATCGGCGTCATCGGCGGCACCAATATCCAGTTCGCACACGACCCGAAGACGGGCCGGGTGGTGATCATCGAGATCAACCCGCGCACATCGCGTTCCTCCGCGCTGGCCTCCAAGGCCACTGGTTTTCCCATCGCGCGCGTCTCGACACTGCTGGCGGCGGGACAGACGATGGAGGAAATCCCCTACTGGCGCGACGGCACACTGGAGAAATACACGCCATCAGGCGATTACGTCGTCATCAAGTTCTCGCGCTGGGCGTTTGAAAAGTTCAAGGGCGCACAGGATAAACTCGGCACACAGATGCGCGCGGTCGGCGAAGTGATGAGCATTGGCAAGAACTACAAGGAAGCATTCCAGAAATCCATCCGCTCGCTCGAAATCGGCCGGCACGGGCTGGGGTTTGCCAAGGATTTCAACAAGAAGAGCCTGCCGGAACTGATGGCGATGCTCTGCCAGCCGACCAGCGAACGGCAGTTCATCATGTACGAAGCGCTCCGCAAAGGCGCTGACGTGGAAGAACTCTACCGGTTGACCTACCTCAAGCCGTATTTCATCCAGCAGATGAAGGAACTCGTCGAACTCGAAGAGCAAATCCTGAAATACAAAGGCAAACAACTGCCGGACAAACTCCTCGTGCAAGCGAAGAAGGACGGTTTTGCCGACAAGTACTTGGCAAAGTTGCTCGGCGTTTCAGAGAAGGAGATGCGCGAGCGCCGCAAGAAACTCGGCGTCGTCGAAGGCTGGCACCCGGTGCCGGTCAGCGGCGTCGAGAACGCAGCCTACTATTACTCGACCTACAACGCGCCCGATGTCACGCCGGTCAGCAAAAACCGCAAAGTCCTGATTCTTGGCGGCGGCCCGAATCGCATCGGGCAGGGCATCGAGTTCGACTACTGCTGCTGTCATGCGGCGTTTACGTTGAAGGGACTCGGCTACGAGACCATCATGGTCAACTGCAACCCCGAGACCGTCTCGACCGACTTCGACACGTCCGACAAACTTTACTTCGAGCCGCTTACGGTCGAGGACGTGCTCGCCATCTACGAGAAGGAACAGCCGGTGGGCGTCATCTGTCAATTCGGCGGCCAGACCCCGCTGAACATCGCCGCCGAGCTGCGGGACGCCGGCGTGAAGATTCTCGGCACGACCGTCGAGACCATTGCCGCCGCCGAGGACCGCGACCTGTTCCGCAAGATGATGGACAAACTCGGGATCCCGATGCCCGAGTCCGGCATGGCCGCGACGATTGAGGAAGCCATCGCCGTTGCGAACCGGATTGGTTACCCACTGATGGTCCGCCCGTCGTTCGTGCTCGGCGGACGCGGCATGGAAGTCGTCCTCGACGAACAGATGTTGCGCGAATACGTCGCCGCTGCTGTGGACGTCACCCCCGACCGGCCGATCCTCATTGACCGGTTCCTCCAAAACGCCCTCGAATGCGAGGCCGACGCGCTCGCCGATGGCACAGAGGTCTTTGTGCCGGCCGTTATGGAACACATCGAGTTGGCCGGCATCCATTCCGGCGACTCCGCGTGCGTCATTCCGCCGGTGACGATTCCGAAGAAACACCTCGACACCATCAACGAGTACACTCGTCGTATAGCGCGGGAACTTCACGTCGTCGGTTTGATGAACATCCAGTACGCCATCGAGAACGACAAGGTGTTCGTGCTGGAAGCCAACCCGCGCGCCTCGCGCACCGTGCCGATCGTGTCGAAGGTTTGCGGCTTCAGCATGGCGCGGGCGGCAACGCGACTCATGCTCGGCGCGAAACTCAGCGACCTGAAACTGAAGCAGAAGACCCCGAAACATTTTGGCGTCAAGGAATCCGTGTTCCCCTTCAATATGTATCCTGAAGTGGACCCGGTGCTCGGCCCCGAAATGCGTTCCACCGGCGAAGTGCTCGGCTTGGCCGACAGCTTTGGCATGGCGTTCTTCAAAGCCGAAGAAGCGGCGAAACCGGCATTACCAACCTCCGGCACCATCCTCATCACCACGGTTGAGAAGAACAAACAACTCGTCGAGATCGCCCGCGGCTTCGACAAACTCGGCTTCAAGATCGTCGCCACCGAAGGCACGCAGAAGTTCCTCGCGGAAAACGGCATCACCAGTTCGTCCATCAAGAAACAGCACGAAGGCCGTCCCAATATCACCGACGCCATCACCAACAAGGAAATCCAACTGGTGATCAACACCCCCGCCGGCAAGCGCAGCCGCACCGACGATTCCTACATACGCAAAGCAGCGATCAAACACAAAGTGCCTTACATGACAACGTTGGCCGCTGCGTTGGCGAGTGTCCGTGGCATCGAAGCCGAGCGTGCTGGCCACGCCGGTGTCAGATCCCTGCAAAACTACCACGCCGGCATCCAATGAGTCTGTGCTTCGATAACGACAAGTACCTCGCCGAACAAACGAAGGCGATCTTGGAAAGGGTCGACCGGTTCGACAACAAGTTGTACCTCGAATTCGGTGGCAAGATCGTGTTCGACCTCCACGCGGCGCGTGTGCTGCCGGGGTTCAACCCGAATGTGAAGATGCGGTTGCTGCAGCAGCTCCGCGACAAGGCGGAAATCATCCTCTGCATCTACGCCGGCGACATCGAGAGTCGCAAGATGCGCGCGGATTTCGGGATCACGTACGATGCCGACGCATTCAAATTGATTGACGACCTGCGCGACTGGGGACTCGACGTGTCGGGAGTGGTTATCACGCGGTTCACGGGTCAACCCGGCGCCGCCGGGTTCAAGACGAAACTCGAACGCCGCGGCGTCCGCGTCTTTACGCACGGGCCGATTGACGGCTACCCGACGGACGTGGAACGGATCATCAGCGACCATGGGTTTGGCGGCAATCCGTACATCGAGACGAAACGGCCGCTGGTCGTCGTGACGGCGCCGGGGCCAAACAGCGGCAAGCTGGCGACGTGCCTTTCGCAGGTGTATCACGAACACAAACGCGGCGCTCACGCCGGCTACGCGAAGTTCGAGACGTTCCCGATCTGGAACATCCCGTTGCGCCACCCGGTCAACGCCGCGTACGAAGCGGCGACGGCGGAACTCAAAGACGTCAACATGATTGACCCGTTCCACCTCGAAGCGTACGGGACGACAGCGGTCAATTACAACCGGGATGTCGAGGCCTTCCCGGTGTTGCGCCGGATCCTCAGCCGGATCACCGGTTCCGCCGACCTCTACAAATCGCCGACGGACATGGGTGTCAACCGCGCCGGGTTCGCCATCGTGGACGATGCCGGCGCGGCAGAGGCCGGTAAGCAGGAGATTCTCCGCCGGTATTTCCGGTACCAGTGCGAATATGCGGTCGGCACACTCGATCAGGATCCCGTGCACCGCATTGAGCGGTTGATGGAGGAGTTCTCGCTGCGGCCCGAAAACCGTCCTGTCGTCGGGCCTGCCCGGCATGTCGCCACGATTGCCGAAGGTCAACCTGACAAGGGCAGCTTCGGCGTCTATTGCGGCGCGGCGATCCAATTGCAGGACGGGAAAATCGTGACCAGCTGCAATTCGCCGTTGTTGCACGCTGCCCCGAGCATGGTGCTCAATGCGATCAAGCACCTGTCCGGTATTCCGCATAATTTGCACTTGCTCAGTCCCAACATTGTCGAGGCGGTCGCGAACTTGAAGAAGGACATTCTGCACCGCAAAACCGTCAGCCTCGACTTGGAAGAGACGTTCATCGCGCTGAGCATCAGTTCGACGACCAACCCGGTCGCGCGGACCGCGATGGAACATCTCGTTGACCTGAGCGGCTGTGAAGTCCACCTGACGCATCTGCCCACGCCGGGCGACGAGGCCGGCCTGCGCCGCTTGGGCGTCAACCTGACCAGCGACCCACAGTTTGCCACAAATAAATTGTTCGTCAGTTGACACCTTCCCGGTGTAATGTCCCGCCCCGGTATGCCCAAGCGAACGGACATCCATAAGATTCTGATCATCGGCAGCGGCCCGATCGTCATCGGCCAAGCCTGCGAGTTCGATTACTCCGGCACACAAGCTTGCAAGGCCTTGCGCGAGGAAGGCTACAAGGTTGTGCTCGTCAACTCCAACCCCGCGACCATCATGACCGACCCGGAGTTTGCCGACGCGACCTACATTGAGCCGGTCACGCCGGAAGCGGTGGAGAAAATCATCGAGAAGGAAAAACCCGACGCACTCCTGCCGACGCTCGGTGGCCAGACAGGATTGAACACCGCGATGGCGCTCTGGCGTAGCGGCGTGCTCCAGAAACATGGCGTCGAAATGATCGGTGCCAAAGCCGAAGCCATCGAGAAAGGCGAAGACCGGCTCAAGTTCAAGGAGTGCATGCAGAAGATCGGCCTCGACGTGCCGAAGAGCGGCGTCGCCCACACGCTCGACGAATCGCGCGAAATCGCCCGCCAGATCGGCAGTTTCCCGCTCATCATCCGCCCCGCCTACACGCTCGGCGGCACCGGCGGCGGCATCGCCTACAACCGCGAAGAGTTCGAAGCCATGGCCGCGAAAGGCCTCGAAGCGTCGCCCGTCAGCGAAATCCTCATCGAGGAATCGCTCATCGGCTGGAAGGAATTCGAGACCGAAGTGATGCGCGACAAGAACGACAACTGCGTCATCGTCTGCTCAATCGAAAACCTCGACCCGATGGGCGTCCATACCGGCGACTCCATCACCGTCGCGCCGGTCCAAACGCTGACCGACAAGGAATGGCAGATCATGCGCGACGCCAGTTTCGCCTGCATCCGCGAGATCGGCGTCGAAACCGGCGGTTCCAACATTCAGTTCGCCATCAACCCGCAGAATGGCCGGATGACGATCATCGAGATGAACCCGCGCGTCAGCCGCTCCAGCGCGCTCGCCTCGAAGGCGACCGGTTTCCCCATCGCGAAGTTCGCCGCCAAGCTCGCCGTCGGCTACACGCTCGACGAAATCCCAAACGACATCACGAAGGAAACGCCCGCCAGCTTCGAGCCGACGATTGATTACGTCGTCGTGAAGATTCCCCGGTTCGCCTTCGAGAAGTTCCCGCAGGCCGATCCGACGCTGACGACGCAGATGAAATCGGTCGGCGAAGTCATGGCCATCGGGCGCACCTTCAAGGAAAGCCTGCAAAAAGCGCTCCGCGGCCTTGAAATCGGCGTCTCCGGCTTGTACGGCGGACGCTGGGGCGGTGGCCGCGAGATTCGCCAGCGCGACGACATCGAGCGCAAGCTCATCACGCCATGTGCCGAACGCATCTTCTACATCCGCCACGCCATTCGCGCCGGTTTCACGCTTGACGAAATCCACCGGCTGTCGAAGATTGACCCGTGGTTCCTCCAGCAGATCAAGGAAATCGTCGAGATGGAGGACGAACTTGTCAACGCCGGTAAATTGGAGGCGCTCGTGTGAGATTGGCCGCGTTCACGCTTCTGTTGGCGCTCGCAGTGGCGGGATGTTGCACGTCATCTCAACAATGTCAGCAGGTTAAACCGGAAGCGATGGAATGGCGCGTTTTCCCCGTTTTAGTCATTTTCAACGGGCCAATTTCATGGGCGGGTACCAAGGATGATCTATCCCGTACGAATGCGGAAGACATCGCGCGTGACTTTCTCAGATTCTTCACGGAAGCCGGCGTGTCTTTTCCTGAAGGCAGCGAAGTGAAGTACAGCGTGAAATTTGGGCGTTTTTTGGTGAAGAGCACCCCGGAAGTCCTCGACCAACTGATTGATGTTCTCCATCTTTGGCCAATTTATCATGTCATCGTGGAAGTCAAAATCATTGACATCACCGACACCTCGACAGCAACCGCGCTGAAGAAGCACACTTTGTCAGCGCGAGAATTGAGAGACTCTCGCTCGCACAAAGTGAGGATTGTGGACGCCATGCAAACGGTGTCTGTGCATGGCGTTCAAACGACGAGTTCCAAGGCGGTCACCTATTTTTCCGCCGAGACCGGTGTTGCTACGAATCAGGTTTTTGAGAGTTTTCTAACTGCCACAGCGTGTGTTGGATCGGGCAACTGGAACGGCAACTTGAAGGTCTTCTTGACTGTTGTGTGTGATGTATTCCTCCCAAAGCGTTCAGGTGGTTTCGCAAAGACCGATTCAAGGTCTTCACCGCAAAAGGTCAGTTTCACCACAGCCGTCGCTCTCGACGATGGAGAAGCCGTGGCGTTCAATCTCGCCAAACCACCTGAAGGCGGCTTCAACGACCTCTGGGCACTGGTAAGCGCGTGGCTGATTGGCAGCGATGGACAACCCATCGCTCGTCTCAGAACCAAAGCCGCACACAAGTCCAAATAGGATTTCGCAGCCGGAACAAGCCGAGCGAAGCGGAGCCGAGTCAGACGAGACGCTGAGGGGTAATGGGCAGCAAACGCCGAGGGTGAGGGCGGCAAACCGGAACACAGCACGTTCTGCCACTTGTCAAAGCGCGCCGCTTCCGCTAAGGTCGCGCGCGCATGGCGAGCACCGCACACAATTCGTTGTTGGCAAGGGCGAAGTCCCTCGGCTTCTCCGACCGGCAGATCGCGCAACTGGTCGGCGCAACCGAGGACGAGGTGCGCGCGTTGCGGAAGAAACTCGGACTCGTGCCGAGTTACCGGCTCGTGGACACCTGCGCCGCCGAGTTCGAGGCGTACACGCCCTACTATTATTCCACCTACGACACCGGCGACGACGAAGTCCGCAAGACCGACACGAAAAAGGTCATGATCCTCGGCGGTGGCCCGAACCGCATCGGGCAGGGGATCGAGTTCGACTACTGCTGCGTTCACGCCGCGTTCGCGCTGAAAGAACTCGGCTTCGAGACGATCATGGTCAACTCGAATCCCGAAACTGTTTCGACCGACTACGACACGTCCGACAAACTGTATTTCGAGCCGTTGACGTTGGAGGATGTGCTGCACATCTACGAACGCGAAGGCTGCTGGGGCGCCATCGCGCAGTTTGGCGGCCAGACGCCGTTGAACCTCGCGCTCGGCCTCCAGAAAAACGGCGTCAACATCATCGGCACCACGCCGCAGAGCATCGAGATTGCCGAGGACCGAAAGTTGTTCGCTGCGATGCTCGACAAGCTCGGCATTCCGCAGCCGCCCAATGGCCTTGCGACGAACGAAGAGGAAGCGCTCGTCGCGTCGAAGCGGCTTGGCTACCCGGTGCTCGTGCGCCCATCGTTCGTGCTCGGTGGTCGCGCGATGCAGATTGTTTATTCCGACGAAGAGTTGCGCTACTACATGCGCCACGCCGTCGAGGCGTCGCCGGAGAGGCCGGTGTTGGTGGACAAGTTCTTGGAGGAAGCCATCGAGGTGGACGTGGATTGCATCGCCGACATCGGCGTTGGCGGCGACGCGGTGGTGATCGGCGCGTTTCTGGAGCACATCGAGT
>CAZNOK010000051.1:0-26195 GCA_964574605.1 uncultured Verrucomicrobiota bacterium | reverse complement strand
CAATGACCCGAAAAGAGTTTTTGCTGCTGTTGATGGCCGCGTTCGGCGCGACTGTTAGTCGCGCGCAGTTCGATCTGGAGCTGGACGAAGAGGAACTGAACAAACTCTGTCAGCGGTTGCAGGACAAATTCCAGGGCGAGTATGTGCTCGATCTGGCAGCGTTGCGGCAGACGGCCACGGTGTTGATTCCGTTGCTGGAAGAATACGAGGAAACCGCGCCGCTGGCAGCGTGGCTAAAAACCCGCCTTGATTACCTCGAAATGGCCGAGGAACTGAAGCCCGCCAAACCGCCCATCAAGCCCGCGCCAAACCCGGCTCCCGAAATCCTGCGCAAAGCGTGGCAACAGCGATTGGAGAAGAAGCCGGTGTTGTCGCCCTCAGCCAAGCTGGCGGCGCGGCTGAAGCCGTACTTCACCGCGCAGAAGATTCCTTCCGAACTGGTCTGGGTGGCGGAAGTCGAGTCGTCGTTCAATCCGCGCGCCCGTTCGCCCGTCGGCGCGGTCGGCCTGTTTCAATTGATGCCGGCCACGGCGACGATGATGGGATTGAAACTGCGTCCGCAGGACGAGCGCGCCGACCCGGACAAGAGCGCACAGGCGGCAGCGAAGTATCTCCGTTACCTCTACAACCGCTTCAAGGATTGGCGGTTGGCGCTGGCCGCGTACAATGCGGGGGAAACCCGTGTACGCAATTTGCTGACCCGCTACAAGGCTGCAACCTTCGATGTCATTGCAACGCGATTACCGGCAGAAACGCAGATGTACGTGCCGAAAATTGAAGCGACAATCCACCGGCGCGAAGGTGTCGCGCTCGCCAAACTGTCGGGGCGCCGATAACCGGCAAATCATTTAGCACGCACGTCGTACACCAAAAGTGTGTTCAGGTGCCGCAGATAAAGCCGGCCACCGCAAACGACCGGGTGCGAAATAGAAGGCGGTCTCTCCGTCCACGGCGGCGTGAATTTGCTGATGATTTTCGCCTGTTGCGGCGTCACCTCCACCAACATCATCCTGCCATCATTGCCGAAACAATACAACCGGCCATCGGCAAACGTGATCGAAGTCTTGCCAATCTCGGGCGCAGTGAAAACAGTTTTGCCGGTGGCGAACTCGACGCAAACCAGCCCTTTGCGATACTGACGGCAACCGCTGCCGTAAAGATGGCCGCGCAATAACTGCAAGCCGCCGTGGCAGTTGTCGAGATCGGTTCCGAACCACATCTCGGTGGCGCTGCGGCCATCGGGATTGATCTTCGCCATGCGGCTGCCGCCCTTGTGTCCGCTGCTCACGACGACGCAGCCGTCGTGATAGATCGGCGACGTGACGTTCTGGTCGCACGTGCTGGGATGCGGATGCGACCAGAGCAGTTTGCCCGTCTTCACGTCCACCGCGACGATGCTTTTCCGCGCCAGTGTGAGGAACACGCGCGTCCCGTTGTGCGTGATCATTTTGGGCGACGAATAGCCGGCGGTGTCGGGAATGTCGGCGTTTGCCCAAATGGTGTTGCCGGTGCGGCGGTCAAGCGCAACCACCCGGCCTTTTGCGCCGCCGGGCAGGCAGAGAAGCATGTCGCCCTCAATGATGACGTTCTCGGCGTAGCCCCAGAAATTGTGTTGCGCGCTGAATCGCTCGCCGAGTTCAACGACCCAGACCGGTTTGCCGGTGGCAGCTTCCCACGCGGCCAGCCGGCCCGTGGCGTTCATCTGATAGACGATGCCATCATGATAGGTGGGTGTTGTGCGCGCGCCGGGCTGGGCGCCTTTCCACGCTTTGCCGTTTTGCGTCTTCCATTTCAGTTTGCCGTCGAGGTCGAGCGCAAGAACCAATTCCTCGTCACCAAAATCGCCCGTGGTGAAAATCATTCCCTTCGCAATGGCAAGGGAAGCATAGCCGCGGCCGCACTCGGAGAATTTCCAGACCAACGGCGGCCCGCCATCGGGCCAGCTTTTCAGCAGGACGGTATCCCGGCTGACGTTGTCGCGTTGCGGCCCGTGAAACTGCGGCCACCACGGCGATTCATCCGCCGCCGCCAGCGCAACAATGCATAGCGACAATGTAACGACCTGGGCGATCATGGTGGGCTATTGTCGCGGAGGAGCGCCGTAATTGCAAGTTTCGCAACCTCGACTTCCCGGCGGTGTTCTATAGAATCAAACCCATGAAAACCTCATTGCGCTTGTGTCTTGTCCTTTTGCTTGCGCACGCCCCGCTTCTTCGCGGCGCGGAGCAGACCGACAAAATCCTCTCCACAACCGACATCAAAGGCGGCCTCATCGTCCATGTCGGCTGCGGCGATGGCAAATTGACGGCGGCGTTGCGCGCCAATGACAGCCTCATCGTCCACGGTCTCGATGCGGATGTGACCGCCGCCCGCAAACACGTTCAGTCGCTCGGTTTGTACGGCCCGGTTTCCGTCATGCGGTGGGACGGAAACAAACTTCCTTACGTTGATAATCTGGTGACGCTCGTCGTCTGCGAGGACAGCAAGGCAGTTTCGATGGACGAAATCATGCGCGTGCTCAGGCCGCTCGGCACCGCAGCAATCAAGCGCGGCGGGAAATGGACGGTGACCATCAAGCCGTGGCCAAAAGACATTGATGAGTGGCAACAGCACTATCACGGCGCCGACAACAACGCCGTCGCGCGCGACACCGTTGTCGGTCCGCCGCGCCGGTATCAGTGGCTCGGCGAGCCGGAATGGCAACGCTCGCATCTGGCGATGCCTTCGATCAACAGCATGGTGTCGTCAAAAGGTCGTCTATTCACCGTTGAGGATCTCGGGTCGGCGGAGCATCCGGCGTTGCCGGGCAAACAGGCGCTCGTGGCCCGCGACGCCTACAACGGCATCGTCCTCTGGCGCGTGATGTTCACCGACTGGCACCCGATTTACATCCGCAACAAGGAGATGCCGGTGCAACTCCAGCGGCGGGTTGCGGCCATCGGAGACGTTGTCTATTGCACGCCGGGTTACTCGTCGCCCATCACCGCGTTCGACGCCGCCACCGGCGCGATCCAGAAAAAATACGAAGGCACCGCGAAGACGCAGGAGTTCGTTTATGACCGTGGCATTTTGTTTACCGTCACCGGCGACCAGTTCGACGTCTCGGAGGCGCTCAACGACGAAGGACGAACAGCCCTACGGACAAGCCTGTTCAAACGCAGCGCGTATGGCCCGACGATCAAGAAATCTGACGATCCGAAGAACGACATCTTCGCGATTGATGCGGCAACAGGAAAAGAACTGTGGCGAAAATCCGGTGACGACACGAAAGGCTACCAAGGCGCGTCCATCGGTGTGAGTGGAGACCGGGTTGTTTACTCCACGGAGAAGGAACTCGTCTGTCTCGACCGCACGTCAGGCAAACCGCTCTGGCGCGTCGCTGCTCCCGTCACCCTCAAAGGCCCGCATGGTATCGCGGTCTCGCTCGTCCTCTCGGACCGCACGGCGTTTCTCGCGGACTCGCAGAGTCTTCGCGCGTTTCGTCTTGCCGACGGCAAATCGCTCTGGAGACAACCCACCACCATCAACCACCACAAGGCGCCTGATTTGTTCCTCGCGAACGGCTTGGTTTGGACATCTTCCTACGATGCTTCAGTGGGGAAACCGGCGCCGGCGCTCGGTTTGGACAAGATGGGCGCGAACGGTTTTGATCCCGAAACCGGCAAGCTGGTCAAACATCTCGAACAAACCATGGCCGGCCCGATGGGACACGACCGCTGTTACCGGAACCGCATCACCACGCGCTACTACATCAACACCGCCACCGGCGGCAGCGATTTCCTCGGACTCGCCTCCCCCTCGGAGTCTCCTAATCCCTGGATTCGCAGCACTTGCGGCATCGGTCCGCTGCCGTGCAACGGCCTCTACTACGGCGGACCGCCGTCGTGCGCCTGCTGCAACAGCGTCATGCTCAACGCGCTCAACGCATTTGCAACAGAGTTGGGCCGCATTGACGTGCAGGCGAAGCCTTCCCTCGAAAAAGGACCTGCCTTCGATTCCACCAAGGGAAATGCCACAGCCGACGACTGGCCCACCTACCGCCACAACGCCGAACGAACCGGCACGACAACAACAAAAACCTCCGCCACGCTCGCCAAACGCTGGGAGACGAAACTCGGCTCGCGCGTGAGCGCCCCAGTGATCGCCGGCGGAATGGTGTTCGTCGCGGACGTTGACGGTCACGCTGTCTGCGCGTTGAATGCGGCGGACGGCAAGCTCGCATGGCGTTTTACGACAGAGGGGCGCGTGGATTCGCCGCCAACGTTCTTCCAGGGTTTGCTTCTCTTCGGCTCGCGCGACGGCACGGTCTATTGCCTGCGGGCGTCCGACGGCGCGCTCGCGTGGCGGTTCTTCCCGCTCGAACGCCGGCTGATTTGCGCTTACGGACAACTGGAGTCCGCGTGGCCGGTCTGCGGCAGCGTTCTCGTCAAGAACGGCCTCGCGTATTTCGCGGCGGGCAGGAATTCGTTCGCCGATGGCGGCATTTTTGTGTTCGCGCTCGACGCGCGCACCGGCAAAGTCGTCCACCAACGACGCATGTATGGCCCGCACGACGAGAAAGGATTCCCCATCGAGAACAGAACTGTCGTCGGCGGCATGAGCATCGAGGGATTCAAGTCGGACATCTTCCTCGCCGCGGGCAACCGTTTGTATCTGCGGCACCAAGGATTCAACGCCGACCTCTCTCCCGTGAAACTGGAGGAAGTCAAGGAACCGCACCTGATTCCGTCGCATGGTTTCCTCGAAGCGATTCCGCAGCACCGCTCCTTCTGGACGATTGACACCGCGTTGCGCTACGACATCCCCACGGGTCTCGGCGGCATCCACGGCGACATTCTCGTCATGGACGGCAACCGCTTCTACGAAGTGCGCGGCTACCAGCCGGGGCGCACGGAGGCATTCGACCCGCGTGCCGGCGGTTACACGCTCTACGCGGGAACCTACGGCAGCCAGGGAACTGCCGACATCACGCGGAAGGGCAAGAAAGCCAAACGCGCGTTCGCGTCCAAGGCTGCCGGCTCCACGAAACTCTGGACCAGTTCCATTCCGCTGACCGGCAAAGCGCTCGCGCTCGCCGGCAACACGCTGTTCGTCGCGGGAACGCCCGTAGCGTTCCCCGAAGACGACCTCGCCAAAGCCTATGAAGGCCGGATGGGCGGCGTCTTGTGGGCGGCGTCTGTGTCCAACGGCGAGAAACTCGCCGAATACAAACTCGACGCTGCGCCGGCGTGGGATGGCCTTGCCGCCGCAAACGGCGCGCTCTTCGTCTCGCTCGCCGACGGGCGAGTTGTCTGCATGGGACCAAACAAATAAATCCTCAGAGGAATCAAATGATACGAAATCTCTTTCAAATGTGCGTTGCCCTCCTGCTGCTCGCAGCAACTCAAACCAACGCCGATGATGCCCAGAACATCCTTCAAGCCTCCGGCATCAAAGGCGGCCTCATCGTCCACGTCGGCTGCGGCGACGGCAGGCTGACGGTGGCGTTGCGCGCCAACGACGGCTTTCTCGTCCACGGCCTCGACAAGGACGTGACCGCCGCCCGCAAACACATCCAATCACGCGGTCTCTACGGCCCGGTATCGGTGGCGCAGTGGGACGGAAAAAAGCTGCCCTACGTCGAGAATTTCGTGAACCTGCTCGTTGTCAGCGACGGCAACCGTATCGCCAACGACGAAATCATGCGCGTGCTCGCGCCCAACGGCGTCGCGCTCGTCGGCGGCAAGAAAATCACCAAGCCGCGTCCGAAGGAGATTGACGAGTGGACGCACTACCTGCACAGCCCCGGCAACAACGCCGTCTCGCGCGACTCGGTGATCGCGCCGCTGGCCCGAATGCAGTGGCTTGCCGGGCCGCAGTATTCGCGTCACCACGACCACATGTCCGGCGCCAGCGCGATGGTCTCGGCCAACGGACGCAATTTCTACATCTTTGAGGAAGCGCCCCGCGCCTCGATCCTGATCCCGCCGACGTGGTATCTGTATGCGCGCGACGCATTCAACGGCACATTGCTCTGGAAACGCCCCATCGAGCGTTGGCACGAGCACATGTATCCGCTCAAAAGCGGTCCGCAAATGCTGCCGCGCCGGCTCGTTGCCGCCGGCGACAAGGTGTATGTCACGATGAACATTGACGATCCGGTCAGCGAACTGGACGCGGCCACAGGCAAGACGTTGCGCGTTTTTGAGGGCACAGCCGTCACGGAGGAAATTCTTTTGTCCGACGGTGTGTTGTTCCTCGTGGTCGCCGATCCGAAAAATTTGCGCAGCGACCCGAAGAAAGTGTTTGCGTCGCTGACCGACATTCGCGCCGACGCGACCGGCGGTTTGTGGGGCGAAGCGCCACGCGCCATCATGGCCGTCGCAGCCGACACCGGCAAGACCCTGTGGAAGAAAGCGTCGAACCTGATGCCGTTGACGCTGGCCGTGGACAAGCAGAACGTTTATCTCCACGACGGCGGCAGCGTTGTCTGCCTGAATCGCAACAGCGGCGACAAGTTGTGGTCCAGCGAGACGCCGAACCAGCGGACGTTGAAAAGTTCCGCCGCGCCGACGCTGGTGGTGTATGAGGACGTGGTCTTGTTCTCCGGCTACAGCGGCGACGAGAAGAAACGCCGGGGCGAAGATACGACGATGTATGCGCTCTCGGCGCGCACCGGCAAACGGCTTTGGGAAGCGGCGCATCCGCCCTCCGGCCATGCCGGCAGCCCGAAAGACATTCTCGTGCTCAACGGCGTCGTCTGGTCCGGCGAAACGTCCAACAGCGCCGACGTGGGGGTAACGACCGGTTACGATCTGCACACGGGCAAGGTCGTGAAGCAGTTTCCGCCGGATGTGAAGACGCATTGGTTCCACCAACGTTGCTACCGCCAAAAGGCCACCGACAAATACCTGCTCTACTCGCGCACTGGTATCGAGTTTGTGGACGTTGCCAACGCCCACTGGACCTGTCATCACTGGGTCCGCGGCGCCTGTCTTTACGGCATCATGCCCGCCAACGGCATGATCTCCAGCGCGCCGCATCCATGCGCCTGTTATCTCGACGCCAAACTCTACGGCTTCTACGCGCTTGCTCCGTCGTCGAGCTTGTGGCATCCGCTGCGCGACGTGCCCGACGCCGGCCGGCTGGAGCAGGCGGGGATTTCGGACTTCAAATTTGAAATCTCAGATTCCGACTGGCCGACCTATCGTGGCAACGCGGCCCGCGGCGGTTACGTGAAGACCACCGTGTCCGCCACGAACTTGAAAGGCGCTTGGGAGGCCGATCTCGGCGGCAAAATCACCGCCCCGGTCATCGCCGGCGGACAACTGTTCGTCGCCGCAATAGACCGCCACGAAATCATTTCGCTCGAAGCGAGCACCGGCAAGAAACTCTGGACCTACACCGCCGGCGGACGCGTGGATTCGCCGCCGACGATCTGGCAGGGACGCGTGTTGTTCGGTTGCGCGGACGGCTCCGTGTATTGCCTGCGCGCCAGCGATGGCGCGTTCGCGTGGCGGTTCCGCGCCGCGCCAGAGGACCGCCGGCATTTTGCGTTCGAGCAGATCGAAAGCGTCTGGCCCGTGAGCGGCAGCGTGCTCGTCCAGAACGACACGCTTTATTGTGTCGCTGGCCGCTCAATGTTCCTCGACGGCGGCCTGCGAATGCTCCGGCTCGATCCGAAGACGGGCAGGAAACTTTCCGAGGTCGTCATGGACGAGAACGACCCGTACACGAAGACCAACCTCCAATCGCACATCAAAGGCCTGAACATGCCCACCGCGCTGGCCGACATCCTCTCCAGCGACGGCAAGAACGTCTATATGCGGACGTTGGCGTTCGACATGGAAGGCAAACGCCGGATGGTCGGCGTCATTGACGTGAAGGACCAGCAAGGCGACGACCGGCACATCTTCAGCCCGACCGGTTTCCTCGACGACACGATGTGGCATCGCACCTACTGGCAATACGGCCGCGCAATCGCTTCCGGCGCCAGCGGCTACTATCAGGCCGGCCGCATCACCCCGGCGGGACGCCTTCTCGTCCACGACGACCAGAACGTCTATGGTTTCGGTCGCTTATGGCATTACTATCGCTGGACCACGCCAATCGAGTTCCATCTGTTCTCCGCCCCGAAACAACCGGAACAAATCCGCATGGGCGTCGAGCCGCCAAGGAAACTGAAGGCTGACGGCAAACCAAAAGGCAACATGGGCGGCACGCCGGTGTTGCGTTTCGGTTATCAGTGGTCGGACGCGCTCGACCTGCAAGTCACCGCGATGGCGCTCGCCGACAAGACGCTGTTCGTCGCCGGGCCACCCGATCTGGTGGATGAAGACCAGGCCGCCAAGGCCATCGGCGACCCCGAAATCAAAAAGAAACTCGCCGAGCAGAAGGCCGCGTTCGAAGGCAAACGCGGCGCGTTGCTCGCCGCCGTCTCCGTCGCCGACGGCAAGAAACTCGCGGCCTACCGGCTCGATTCCGCGCCGGTGTTCGACGGCCTCGCCGCGGCGTATGGCCAGCTTTATCTCTCGACGATGAACGGCAAAATCCTTTGCCTCGGCCCCGGCGGCAGCAAACCGTTGCCGGGCGCGACCGACGCCGTGGTGACGCCGCGCGGTCCCGATGCGGACAAACCGAGTGACAAGGTCCCGCCTGCGACCACCTCGAAGGCAAAAGCCGCCCCCAAGAAAGCCGCGCCGAAAGCAGTAAGATCACACTCGCATCCTGACTTCCAAACCGTTTCCGCTGTCACCGTGACGAGCGGCGGCTTGGGCTACAAGCTCACCGCGGACGACAGCGAAAACGGATTCGCGCTCAAGCAACTCGCCGCGCCGGTGACGAAGCAGGCGACGTTCACTCTGAAGATCCTGCCGACTGCCCAAGGCCGGCTGCAAACCGGTTTTCTCGCGTTCGGCGACGGAACCGCAGAAGACCGACTCATCAAGTGCGGCCTTCGCGCGCGTGTCAAGAAGTGTTTCATCATCCAAGGCCCGGCCAAGACCGGCAGCACGTCGGAGGAATTTGTTGCTGAATCCAACAAGCCTGTGGACGTCGAAGTCACCGTGGACCTCGCAGCAAAGAAAATCAAAATGACCCTGCCCGGCAAGACGCTCGAAGCGCCGTTGCAGCGTCCGCTGAAACAAATCACGCACGTCGGCTACTACGTCATGAACGGCGTGACCGAATTTAGCCCCGTGGAAATCAAATGAAATGGTGTTTGTTGTTGGCGTTGCTGACTGGCGTGTGCGCCGCGCAGGAACAGGGAGCGCGCGCGTTGGCATCCGTGCGGGATGTGCCGAAGCTGATCGAAGCGCTGAAACACAGCGACAAGAATTACCGGTTTTACGCCGCCTACGCGCTCGGCGAGGTCAAGGACGCGCGTGCTGCCGACGCTCTACTGCAAGCATTGCGAGATCCGGAGTGGGTGGTACGCGATCAAGCGGCGTGGGCGTTACGTGAGCTTCACGATCCCAAAATCATCGAGCCGCTCAAGGCGATGTTGAAGGAAAAGGACGCCGACACGCCGCACATCACGTGGTTGTTGGTGCAGTATGGCGCGATCAAAATCGTTCCGCCAACCAAACCGTTGCCGCTGTCGGCGCATTGGAGTTTTGACGACAAAAACACAAAAGTCGCGAAAGACGCCAGCGGCAAGGCGGTGGACGGCCAGATCAAGGGCTGCACAGTAGCCGAGGGCAAAGTCGGCGCTGCGCTGCGTTTCGGCAAAGGCAAATACGTCGAGCTTGGTCGCACCCAAAAACCTTCCGTTGCCAAAACGCCTTTTACCATCATGGCGTGGATCAAGCCCGACGCGCCGACCGGCGTGGTCGTGGCGCGTGGCGGCGCGTTCTGCGGTTACTCGCTTTACATCAAGGACGGATTCCCCAAGTTTGGGATTCGCCGGGCGCGCGAGGGCGAAGCCGACATCGTCACCGGCCGCGAGAAGATTGGCTCCGACTGGACTCACTTGACCGGTGTGGTCGCGCACGACCGCATCGAATTGTTCGTCAATGGCAAGCTCGCGGCGTCAGCCAAGACCAGAGGCCTGATGACGAGCAATGGCGGACAGGGAATGGAGATCGGTTTCGATGTCGGCAACAGCGCCATTGAAATTACCGACGCGTTCGAGGGTATCATTGACGAAGTGAAACATTTCGACGCCGCGTTGTCGGCAGAGGAGATCGCCAAACAATGCCAATAACATTCCTCGCCGTTGTTTTCTTTGTTCTGTTGACAAGCGCGCACGCTGGCGGCCTCTACGTCATCGTCGGCGCGAAGGACGCCGATCAGGCGCTGGTGATTGCCAAGCAGGGCAACCTTGTCCACTGTCTTGCTCCGGACGCGAAGACCCGCGACGCGCTCCGACGTTCCTCCATCTTCGCTGACGTTCTCAGTGGCAGCCGGCTTCCGTATGCCGACAATCTCGTGAATACGCTCATCGTCAATGACGGGAGCCAAGTCCCCAAAGAGGAATTGCTTCGCGTCCTCGTGCCCAACGGCGTCGCGCACATTGGCGGCAAGAAGATCGTCAAACCCTGGCCGAAGGAGATTGACGAGTGGACGCATTACCTGCACGGCCCCGACGGTAATGCGGTCGCCAACGATCGCGTGGTTGGTCCGCCAAAACATTACCAGTGGATTGAAGGCCCGATGTGGCTGCGTTCTCACGAGACCGATTCGAGCGTCAGCACGCTCGTGACCGCGCAAGGCCGGTTGTTCGCCATCGTGGACGAAGCGCCGATCAGTCTCGTTGGCCAGCATTCATTGCCGGACAAGTGGTTTCTCATCGCGCGCGATGCCTTCAATGGCATGTTGCTCTGGAAAGTGCCGATCCGGCGCTGGGGCTGGCGCGAGTGGAAAGACACGTGGTTCAACAGCCGGCCCGGTGACATTCCGCTCAACATCCAGAAGCGGCTCGTCGCTGCCGGCGACAAAGTCTATGTCACGCTTGGCTACCAAGCGCCCGTCACCGAACTCGATGCCCGCACCGGCGAAATCCTTCAGACCTACGCCGGCACCGAGCGAACGAACGAAATTCTCTTTCATAACGGCACATTGATCTTGTCCGTGCTCTCCGGCGACGCGGTCAAGGTGATGGCCGTGAACGCCGCCACCGGCAAAACTCTTTGGACAAGCGCGAAGACGTTCAAGGGGACCACGACCGATTACATCAAATGGGTGATCACACCGGTCAGCCCGACGATCCCGAAGCTCGATCCCGCGCTCAACATCGCCACCGACGGCCAAGTGGTGGCGTTGATTGACGGCCCTGAGATCGTTTGTCTCGACGCGCGCACCGGTGTCGAAAAATGGCGCGCGGCATTTCCGGCGGTCGAAGACGACAAAACGGCTGGACGCATTGAAGGCGGTGGCAATCTGTGGGTCGGGGCGCTGATTGTCCGCGACGGCGTCGTCCTCAACGCGAGTCCGAGCAAGCTCGCCGCGTTCTCCGCCGACACCGGCAAGGTGCTTTGGAGCCAGCCGAAGAAATACATCGGCCATCTTTGGTATGAGTGGAAAGAGGTCTTTGTCATCGGCGATCTCGTCTGGACGTGGAGCGCGGAGTTGGAAAGCGGCGAATTCAAGGGCGGCAGGAAGGGAAAACAACGCACACAATGGCCGACGACAGTGAACGCCTACGACCTGAAAACCGGCGCGTTGAAAAAAGAAATCTCGACCGGGCAAATCTTCGCCGCGCACCATCATCATCGTTGTTACCGCAACAAGGCCACCGTCCGTTACATCCTCGCCAGCCGGCGCGGCACCGAATACGTGGACTTGGAAAACAGCCGGCACACCGTCCACAACTGGGTCCGCGGCACCTGTCACGTCGGCATGATGCCCGCCAACGGCCTGCAATACGTCCCGCCGCATCCGTGCCAGTGTTACATTGATGAAAAGCTCAACGGCTTCTTCGCGCTCGCGCCGGCGCGCGGAGGAGAGAAGAGGGAAGAGCGAGGAGAGCGACTCGAACGCGGCCCGGCGTTTGCGCTCACCACTCACCACTCACCACTCACCGATTCCGACTGGCCAACGTTCCGCCGCGATGCCGCGCGCACCGGCTCCGTGGACACGCAAGTGGCGGACAACGCCGCGCCGTTGTGGAACGTCAAGCTCGGCAACAGCGCCACGCCGCCGATTGCCGTCGGCGACCGCGTGTTTGCCGCGATTCCCGATGAGCACCGCGTGGTCTGCCTCAATGCGCGTGACGGGAAAAAACTCTGGGAGTTTGCCGCCGGCGGGCGGATTGATTCGTCGCCGACGTGGCACAACGGCGCGTTGTTGTTCGGTTCTGCTGATGGCTGGGCGTATTGCGTGCGCGCCAGCGACGGCGCGCTGGCGTGGCGGTTCCGCGCCGCTCCGGAAGAGCGGCTCATCACCGTGCATGGCCAGCTTGAATCCGCGTGGCCGGTTCACGGCAGCGTGCTGGTGCAGGACAACAAAGCGTATTTCTCCGCAGGCCGCTCGTCGCAATTGGATGGCGGCATTCATCTCTACGCGCTCGACGCCGCCACGGGCAAATTGTTGCACCAAACAAAACTGGAAGGGCCTGATTACGCCATGAACACCGCGGGCAAACTCGTCATGCGCCCGCCGCCCACCGACGGCCCGGGCGAGTTCGAGACGAACTTCGGTTTGCCGGAGGGGTATCTCTCCGACGTATTGATGAGCGACGAAGATCGCATTTTCATGCGCGCGACGAGTTTCGACAAGGAGTTGAAGCTGCAGCGCGGCAAACCGGATTTGTTGCCCCGCAGCGGTTACCTGGACGACACCTACTTCAAACGGACCCCGTGGACCTTTCAGGGCGAATACGGGAACCTCATCGCCCGCGACAAGGATTCAGTTTATTTTGTCCGCCAGTTCGATTCGCTGAAGGGACTCGATCCAACAGTCTTCTTCACGCCCGGCGCGAAAGGGTATCTGCTCTTTGCGAAGAACGTCGGCGAGAAAAAGGAATCGTGGTTGCTGCGCATTCCCGTGCGCGTGCGCGCGATGGCGCAAACCAGCAACCTCCTGTTCGTCGCCGGGCCGCCGGATGTCGTGGATGCGAAAGACCCGCTCGGCGCATTCGAGGGACGATTGGGCGGGCTGCTCTACGCCGTGGATTCAACGAGCGGAAAGAAAGTGTCCGAATTGAAACTCGCCTCTCCGCCGGTGCTCAACGGCATCGCCGCCGCCAACGGTCGTCTTTTCGTTGCGACGGTCAGGGGCGATATTCTCTGCCTCGGTGTTCGTTAAGAGCAGTGTCACCAGAGGCGGTGTGCGAAGCCGACTTGTCCGCAGTGGTTGTCCAGCAAAGATCTTCACGAAACCTTCCGGGGAATGTTCAGACTTTGCAAAGTCTGAACACAACTTGTGATAACTATGCCCCGGCAAGTCTTGACAGCGCGCGTGCTACTTCGCCCTGCGCCGCAACTGCCACGTAGGCGTCATCACGGGCCTTTGCGAACTTGCGCGCCTGCAGTTTCGCCAGATGACGCACGGCGGCCAGCCGCGACATCCGCAGACTCGCTTGGAGTTCCTCCGTTGTACGTGCTCCACGTTCCAGTGCCTGGTAAATCGCCACACGACGGGGATGAGTAAAGGCTGTGGCCAGTTTGAAGATGGACTCAACAGGATTCGGGGATCGTTGGAAAGCACGACGGAGCGCAGAGACAAGAGGTTGGATGGCAGGCGGAGCCTCACTGGCGCTGACGCGATAGTACACCCGACAGCCCACCCGGCGCGCGGTCAGCAGTCTCCGCGCTTCCAACGCCCGCAAATACTGGCTCGCCACCGGCAGTGGCAATTGCAGGCGACGGGCGATGGCCGAAACGGTCTGGTCCGGCTGCCGCACGAGGCAGCCAAAGATTTGCAGTCGCTTCCGGTTGGCGATCACCCGGCAGGTGCGCCAGAGAGTGGGCAACGGGGAGTCGGTGGAAGTCATGTTCAGACTTTGCAAAGTCTGAACATAGACTGTCAATGGCATTTTCTGGGGATTTAAGGGCTACAGTGAATTCTTGTGCGCACGGTCGTTTCGGCTTGAGTGACCCCGCACCTTAACGAAAGACGCTGATTGCTGGCGTTGCAACCTCGACTTTCCAGCGGTGTTGGATAGAATCACGATCACTTGTGAAAACCTTTTTGCGAACCAGCCTCGTTCTTCTGCTCGTGTTGGCGCCGACGCTTCGCGGCGCCGTGCAAGCCAAAGAAATCATCGCCGCCTCCGGCATCAAAGGCGGCCTCGTCGTCCATATCGGACGTTGCGACGAGAAGTTGTTGGCCGAGTTGCGCGCCAACGACCGCTTCGTCGTGGATATCCTCGACCAGTGCCGGGGCGGTCGCTTGCCGTATGTGGACAATCTTGTGAACCTGCTGATCGCCGAAAGATCCGGAAATGTTCCGGTGGACGAAGTGATGCGCGTGTTGGTGCCGAACGGCGTGGCGTTCATCGGTGGAAAGAAAACGGTGAAACCGCGCCCGGCTGACACGGATGAGTGGACGCATTTTCTTCACAGCGCCACCGGCAACCCGGTGTCGCGCGACCGGCAGGTCGGCCCGCCCCGGCGCGTTCAGTGGGTCGAGGAACCGCGGCACGGGCGCAGCCATGAGCACACACCGGACGTTGCCTCTGTGGTTTCGAGCGCAGGACGCATCTTCTACATCGTAAACGAGGCGCCGATTGATTCCGTCTTGAATCCGCCGCAGTGGCATGTTATCGCACGCGACGCCTACAACGGCGTGTTGCTCTGGAAACAACCGATGGCGGCATGGTGGCCGCACATCGCCGGCTGGACTCAGGGACCGCGCCAACTGCAACGCCGGCTCGTGGCGGTCGGCGACCGCGTGTTTGTCGCGCTCGGCCTGCACGCGCCGTTGAGCATCCTCGACGCGGCGACGGGCAAGACGCTGCAAGTCTGCGCGGGCACGGACGGCGCGGAAGAAATCATCTGGCACAACGGCACGTTGCTGCTGGCCATCCGCAAAGTCACCGACGAACGAATCGCCCAGTGGAAGAAGTGGGAGGCGCTTTCCCAGCAGCCAAAGTCGCCGTTGTATGACCGCGACACGGCCGCGCCGCTGCTCAAAGTGCTGCGCGAAACTGAGGAGGACGCAGAGACAACCGTGATGGCGCTCGATGCCGCCACGGGGCGCTCTCTCTGGAAGAAAATGGCAGACCTCAGACCGCTGACGTTGTCCGCGCTCGGCGACAAGGCGTTCTACCAGACAACGAAAGAGGTCGTTTGCCTTGAGCTGGCAACCGGCAAGCAGCTCTGGTCAACACCGGCCAACCGGATGCGGATGATTTGCGACGGCGGGATCGTCTGCGCCGATGGCGGGACGGTTACCGTGTTGTCGTTGGACACCGGCAAGACGCTCTGGTCGCAGGATTCGTTACTGCTCGACATCAAAGACGCGTTTGCGATCAACAGCTCGCTCTGGCTCGGCGGGTTCAAAGTGTGGCAGGGCCGAACCGAAGGAAAACGCGGCCCGGCATGGGGACCGTATTTCGTGACGCAACTCGACTTGGCGACAGGCAAACGCCTGAAACACATCGAACCGGAAAACCCCGGCCATCATCATCGTTGTTACCTGAACAAAGCCACCGAACGATACATCCTCGGTGGCCGGCGCGGCACGGAGTTTATTGATCTCCAGACCGGCGAAGTCTTCTGGAACAGTTGGGCGCGCGGCGTTTGCATGTACGGCGTGATGCCGGCCAATGGCCTCTTCTACGTGCCGCCCCACGCCTGCGGCTGTTACATCGCGACGAAACTCACCGGTTTCTACGCGCTGGCGACGGCGAGGACGGGAAGAGAGAAGAGCGAAGAGGGAGGAGAGAGATTGGAACGTGGAGCGGCCTTCTCTGCAATCCAAAATCAAAAATCGAAAATCCAAAATCCCGCAGACTGGCCGACGTATCGGCACGACACCGCGCGCAGTGGAACAACAAGCGTCGCTGTTCCGGCCACACTGAAACTGCTCTGGCAGAGTGAAATTGGCGGCAAACTCACCGCGCCGACCGTGGCCGGCGGCAAGGTGTTCGTCGCGTCCGTGGACGCGCATCGCGTTTGCGCTCTCGATGCCGCCACCGGCGCGCCAAACTGGAACTTCATCGCCGGTGGTCGTGTGGACACGCCGCCGACGGTGTGCGGTGAAGCCGCAATCTTCGGAAGTCGAGATGGCAGTGTGTATAACGTGCGCGCATCGGACGGCGCACTGGCGTGGCGCTTGCAAGTCGCGCGCGAGGCCCGCCGCATCGTGGCGCACGGCCAACTCGAAGCCGCATCGCCGGTGCATGGCGGCGTTTTGGTTGAGGAGGGAGTGGCGTTTGTCACGGCGGGCCGGTCGTCGTATCTCGATGGCGGGATTGATTTGTGCCGGATCGAGTTGGCCACGGGGAAATTGCTGTCGCGCACGCCGATCTACAGTCCCGACCCGAAGACCGGCAAACAACCGCCGCCCGAAGGCCCCGGCAACATGCCCGGCGTTCTCAACGACATCCTCAGCAGCGACAATCAGTTTGTCTATTTGCGCGAGTCGGTCTTCGGCAAGGACGGACACAGCCAAACCGAAGGCAAACCACACCTGTTCACGCTCACCGGCTTTCTCGACGACACGTGGCCGCATCGTTCCTACTGGATGTTTGGCACGAAATGTTCGCTCGCGACCGGCTGCACGCGACGCGAGAAGGACGCCATCTATGGGCGATTGCTGCTTTTCAACGACTCCACCATCTACGGTTATGGCCGGCAAAGCGTGGCATGGTCAAACCAACTTCTGGATGGTCCGTATCGCGTGTTCGCGCTGAACCGGGCGGATGGCGAGCGTTCGTGGACACAATCCGTGCCGATTCAAGTCCGCGCAACGCTGCTCGCCGGCAAAACCATTTTCGCCGCCGGCCCGTCCAGCGACGGCCAGGCGCTGTTGCTCGCGCTTTCCGCGACTGACGGCGCAGAACTGGCGCGTTGTCCGCTCGAGGCCGCGCCGGTGTTCGACGGCATGGCCGCCGCGAATCAGCGGATTTACGTCTCACAACTCAATGGCCGGGTCGCCTGTTTCGGTGGAGAGTAACCCATGAAAATAACATTGCCTGAGGTAGGGGCGACCCGCCGGGTCGCCCGCGTTGCATCCGTCAACGGACGAGCCGGCGGCTCGTCCCTACCAGCGGTTTTGTCAGGCGCACTAATTCTGTTGTCGTGTGTTTGCGCGGCATCGGTCTTTGCCGGCGCGCGAATTGACCTCGTCAAGGATGCGCAGCCGGCGTACATCGTGCTCGCGAAAACCGAGCACAAAGGCGTGATGGCCGCCGCGAAGGATCTTCAGCGTGACATTACCAAAATCACCGGTGTCACCCCCAACATCGTTCATTCGCTCAGCGAAACGTGGGGCAAGTGTGTCGTGCTCGGCAGCGCGGATTGCCCGGAAGGAAAAAAACTGCTCGCATCCGTCGGCGTCGCGGTGGACGATCTCGCGGGGAAATGGGAGGTCTTCAAGTATCGCGTATTGAACAACGTCGGCGGCAAGGAGCAGGTGCTCGCCATCGCCGGCAGCAGCGTCCGCGGCACGATCTTCGGTATTTATGACTTCGAGCAGAAACATCTCGGCGTGGATCCGTTCTGGTTCTGGGCCGACCACGAACCGGCGACGCGCGGCGAGTTGGTCTTCGACGACAAGATCAACTTCGGGCCGACGAAGGAGCCAACGTGGAAATATCGCGGCTGGACGCTCAACGATCACCCGCAGTTCATGGAATGGATGCAAAGCGGGCTGGTCCAGCGGACGCGCTACAGCCGGTATATGTTTGCCATTCATCCCGAGGTGTTGGAGCGGCTCTGGGAGGCGGCGTTGCGGCTGAAGATGAACATGTTCACGTGGTATTTCATTGATATTGACTGGCAACCCGACCGCGAGCGGTTGCAAGGGGCGGTGGAGCGCGGCCTGTTCATCACGCAACACCAGATGGAAGGCATCGGCGCCGACACCGGTTTCTGGGACAACTACTGGGCGCAGCACAATCCCGCCGGCAAACCAAAACAGTTCTCGTATCGGCTCTATCCGGAAGCGTTTCGTGAGTTTTGGAGTTACTACATCAAACGCTGGGTGGAGTTCTCGCCGCAAGTCGTTTGGGAGATCAACCTGCGCGGCTGGGCCGATGGCCCGTTCGAGGAAATCAGCCTGCCCGACGGCGGCACGCCGCAACAACGCGCGGAACTCATCTCGAAGGCGCTGGCAGACCAGGCGAAACTCGTCCGCCAACTCGATCCGAATCCCGACCTCGAAATGATGACGACGCTCTACGCCGAGGTCGGTCGCTTCTACGACCAAGGTTGGATCACGATACCGCCCAATGTCACCACCGGCTTCAGCGACGCGGGCATGGGTGGCATGAGTTACTCGAAAAAGTTCTGGACCGAGAAACGCGACCCGAAACGCAAATACGGCCAGTATTTTCACACGCAGTATTTCGGCGGCGGCCCGCAGATCGCCAAGTGCACGCCGATCGAGACCTACCTCAAGGTCAACATGGACGCCATGTTCCAGCGCGGCGACACGCAGCACATGCTGCTGGCGATGAACGAACTCCGTCACCAGCAACTGGAGATCCGCGGCATCGCCGAGATGCTCTGGGATTATCCCGCGTTTCAGCCGCGCGAGTATCTGGCGCGTTACTGCCGCGAGGAATTCGGCGAAACCGCCGCGCCGAAAGTCGCCGCGCTCTATGACGCTTACTACGAGAAATACCCGCACGGCATGAAGAACGACGGCTTCAAGACCATCCCGATGTACTACAAAGTCATGGAGCCGCTGTTCACAGTCATCGGCAACCTCCTCAACATCGAGGCCGGCACGCGCGACGGGTTCGCGCTGAACTACAGCTACAAACGCGAAGCCTACGAAGCCGGCATCCGCGACCTCGGCGAACTGCTGGAACAGGCGCGCGCATTGCGCCCGGAGATTCCCGAAGACCGTCGCTACTTCTTCGACTACGAGTTCACCGACGCCATCCGGCTCATCCGCGGCATCTACAAACTTTCCATTGCCACGCAGGACGCCATCGCGCGCTTGAAGGACGGCGACCGCGCCGGCGCGCTGGCGGCGTTGCTCGACGCGCGACCATTGACGGAGGAACTCTACGCGGCGTTCCGCAACCAGTGTGGCACCGACAAATGGCGGCACTGGTTTCGCAGCGGCACCAACGAGGATTTCTACCTGATGTACAACCTCTACCAGAAAGCGCGGCTGCGGCTGGAGGTGGACTCGATGAGTTTCGTCACCGACATCGAACCGCAACGCCATCCGTTCCTCGGCAACGTCGTCATGCACGACCCCGCGCGCGCCGGCGACGCGGTCTATAGTTCGCAGGCCGAACGGATCAACTCTTCGGTTTATAACGGTTCGCCGTATTCGATCACGGCGTTTCCGCTCGAAGGCGCGTTTCAAATCGGCGGCATCCGTTCCGTCTATGGCAAATGGATGGGCAAAGGTCTCGGTTATGTTCCGGACTACGGCCTCGGCTACCGTTTCCAGCTCGACGGGCGCGCCACGGTCTTCATCGCGAAACCGAAAGGCAAGAAGCTCGACTGGCTCGCCAAGGAAGGCTTCAAGGCCACACACCAAACGATGACCGTCGGCCATTGGGACTGGCCCTACCGCTATCGCAACCGGCCGCCGACCGACGAGATCGTGTTTGATTTCGTGTCGAAGCAATTTCCCGCCGGCGAAGTGACGCTCGGTCCCAACGCCAAGAGCGACCGGCAATTGCCGTACATTGTTTTCGTCCAGCCGTTGCTGCTCGCCTTCGAGAACTTCCGCCACGGCGCGACCGCGTGGAAGATCAACGGTCGCGGCGCGGTGGTGAACGTGCTCGACTACGACGCCGAGATGCGCCCCAGCGCGTTCGACCTCAGTACCGTGCCGCGCTATCGTGTGCTGGACCTGCGCGCGTTGAAACTCGAAACCGGGGCGTCCGCCGAACTGAAGTTCTCCGCGCCGGTCAAGAGCGACTTCGTGTTGCACGCCCGATTCAAATCCGACCGACCCGCCGCGCTCGCGCTCGGCGCTATGGAAGTTCCGTTGCCGGCATCGCGCGGTTGGCAAAACGTGACCGTTCACGTATCGTTTGCCGAGCGTAAATACAGCGTCGAAATCCAAGACGACAAACTGAAGATTACGAAGATCAATGACCGCGCTTTTTCGGGTGGACCGGTGAACCAGTTGAAATTCACCCACACCGGCAAGCAATTCTTCTGCAACGCCGTCTCGGCACACCTCCGATAAACCATGAAACCTCTGATTCTCCTTCTCCTCGTCACCGCCGCCGTCGCTTCCGAGCAAGACACGACCCGGCGCATCCTTGAAACTTCCGGCGTCAAAGGCGGCCTTGTTGTCCGCATTGGTCGCGGTGAACTGCGCTTCAACGAGAGCTTCGTGGTGGACAGCCTCGGCGACTGGCGCGGCAAACATTTGCCCTACGTTGACAACCTCGTGAATCTGCTCGTTGCCGACAAGCTCGCCGGCGTGCCGATGGACGAGGTGATGCGCGTGCTCGCGCCGGGCGGTGTGGCGTTGATCGGCGGCAGGAAAACTGTCAAGCCGTGGCCGAAGGAGATTGACGAGTGGTCACACTATCTGCACGATGCCAGCGGCGACACGGTCGCCCACGACCGCGTCGTCGGTCCGCCCCGTCGCTTGCAGTGGTTTTCCGATCCTCTCTGGGGCAAGCACCACGAAGGTGCGGGGCACGCGCAACTGGCGATGGTCTCCGCGGGCGGAAGATTCTTTTCCATCGAAGACCACACGCCATCGTCGTTCTTCGGTTTGTCGGCCGACTGGCGCCTGATTGCCCGCGACGCCTTTAACGGCGTGGTCCTCTGGCGCCGGCCCTTGTCTGACTTTTTCATGACGACTTGGAATTTGAAAGGATGGGGATGGGGAACCGGCGGTCCGGTCAAGCGATTGCTCGTGGCCACCGCTAATCAAGTCTTTCTGCCGCTGTCCACACACGCACCGCTGTCGGCTCTTGATGCCGCCACGGGTGAAGTGCTCAGAACCTACCCGCAGACCGAAGATTTGGCCGGGTTGATCTGCGACCGAGGTGTCTTGGTCGGATGTTCCGCGAAGAAAACGATCGCTGTCCGCGCCACGACCGGCGAGATCCTTTGGCGCCGTGACGGCGGAGGCGACGCGGCCGCCAAAGATGGCCGGGCATTCTTGGTCGAGCGCGACGACATCGTGGGCTTGGAATTGTCGAGCGGCCGGGAGATTTGGAAGACGCGGTCGCCAGAGCTGGTTGCTGCTGTCAAAAAACTGAAGTCGGTCAGGAACGAAGGACTGCTTCACGTGGGTGATCATGTCCTGTTGTACAGCGGCGGCACCGGTCTGACGGCTCTTGCGGTTGAGGACGGACGGGGCCTTTGGTCAAGACCGTATCAATCCAGTCGTGGCAACGACGCGTTTATCATCGGTGATCTCGTCTGGATCCGTGGCAAGCCGGATGACGCGAAGACGGCAATGACGATTGCGCTGGACGTGATGACCGGGACGATCAAGTGGCGGCGCGCCGACGAGCGTGTGTGGAACGCGGGGCATCATGTTCGTTGTTATCCACCGCGGGCGACGGATCGTTTCCTTCTCTACAACATGCGTGGCGTGGAACTCCTTGATCTGGCCTCGGGCGACGTGTCGCTCAACAATTGGATCCGCGCGACCTGTGGCCAGGGAATGATCGCGTGCAATGGCCTACTCTACGCGGGGCCGCATTCCTGCCGCTGCTACTCGGAAAACAGCCTGCACGGACTTTTTGCGTTGGCACCGGCAAGGAGCGGGGCGCGCGCGACGGAGAACGCGGTGCGTTTGGAACGTGGCCCCGCCTACGCGAATCACGAATCACGAACCACAAGTCACGAATCCGACTGGCGCACCTACCGCGGCGATGCGGCACGCAGCGGCAGCGTGAAGTCGGAAGTGCCGACGAACCTGACTCCGTTTTGGCAGACTCCGCTTGGTGGCCGGCTGAGCAGTCCCGTGCAAGCCGGCCAAAGCGTATATGTGGCCAGCGTTGATTCACACACCGTTCTGGCCCTTGATGCCGGCAGTGGCAAGGTCCGTTGGAAGTTCGTCGCCGGGGGCCGCGTGGATTCGCCTCCGACGATTCACCGCGGCATGGTTCTGTTCGGCTCGGCCGACGGCTGGGTTTATTGTCTCCGCGCGACCGACGCTCAACTTGTCTGGCGGTTTCACGCGGCGCCGGAGGACCGGTTCGTCGGCGCGGCCGGACAGATCGAGTCCGCGTGGCCCATTCACGGCAGTATTCTGGTCAAGAACGATGTCGCCTATTGCGCCGCCGGTCGCTCTTCATTCCTTGACGGCGGCATCCATCTGTACGCGCTTGATCCTTTGACGGGCCGAGTCCTGCATCAGACCCGGCTCGAAGGCCCGTGGCCCGCGCCCGACCTCGGCACCAACAACGAGGAGCACCAAAATCCCGGCTACTCGATGCCGGGCGCACGAGCCGATCCAATGGTGGCCGATGAGACCCGCGTTTATCTTGGTCACATGGCGTTTGATTTTGAATTGCGAAAAGTGGACGAGCCGCTTGCGCCAAACGGCCCTCCCTCAGCCGTCGGCAAGTGGTGGGATGACGCGATCAAATACGCCAGTCCTGATAACGATCCGGAAAAGATCCCGATTGAGCTTGACCCGCTCTCGTATTACGCAATTGATTTTGGACCGCGGCTGTACGCGACATCGGGACTGTTCGACGCGTCGTGGCACAACCGCCAATACTGGTCCTACGGACGGGTCAGTGGAAACTACCTCGTGTTCAATGGTCGCTGGGGCTACGCCGTCAAAGCATATCGCAACGCCACCCGATGGACGAACCATCGCGCGGGCGACGGCTATGTCCTGTTCGCTGGAGAAGCGATCCCGCCTCGCCAATTGCCGCCCACCGACCTGACCCGATGGAGAATGCGCAATGGCGACCATCCGGTTTTCGAGAAAGGCAAAGAAGTGACGCTCGCCTTGTGCGAAAACGATTACAAATGGTCCGTACGCCTGCCATTCCGACCGGTGGCGATGGTGCTGGCCGGTGACACACTGTTTGCGGCCGGCCCGCCGGATCCGGCGGATCCGACGGAGGCGTTGGCGGCGATCCAAGGCAAACGGGGCGGACTGCTCGCGGCGGTTTCGGCAGCCACCGGCGCGAAACTGGCCGAACTCAAACTGGACAGCGCACCGATCTTCGACGGTCTGATCGCCGCTGCTGGAAAACTGCTCCTGTCCACACACGACGGCAAGGTATTATGTCTGGCACAACCATGAGAACCGCATTGACCCTCCTGCTGGCCACGTTTTGCACGGCGGCGGAAATTCCTCAGACCGCCGGTATCAAGGGCGGCCTTGTCGTCCACATCGGACCTCGCGACGAAAAGTTGTTGGCCGCGCTACGCGCCAGCGACCGCTTCATTGTGGATAATCTCGACAACTGGCGCGGCAACCATCTGCCCTACGTTGACAATCTCGTGAACCTCCTCGTCGCCGACAAGCTCGCCGGCGTGCCGATGGACGAGGTGATGCGCGTGCTCGCGCCGGGCGGTGTGGCGTTGATCGGCGGCAGGAAAACTGTCAAACCGTGGCCGAAGGAGATTGATGAGTGGACGCACTACCTCCACGGCGCGGACAACAACGCCGTCGCCAACGACTCGGTCATCGGGCCGCCGAAGCATTATCAGTGGATCGGCTCGCCGGACTATTTGCGGCATCACGACCATCTTTCTGGGCTGAGCGCAATGGTGTCGGCGAAAGGACGATTGTTTTACATCATGGACCTCGGCCCGCGCTGGTCGGTCCAAATGCCGGCGAAGTGGACGTTGATTGCGCGCGACGCCTTCAACGGCACAATTCTCTGGCAACGACCGATCCCGCGCTGGCACGAACACCTCTGGCGACTGAAAAACGGCCCGGCGCAAATCATGCGCCGGCTGGTTGCTGTCGGCGACACCGTTTATGTCACGGTCGGTTACGGCGAGCCGGTTTCGGCGCTGGACGCTACGACGGGAAACCCGTTGCGGACATTTGCTAGCACCGAAAACGCGGAAGAAATCATCGTGGCCGACAGCGTTCTCTACGCGCTCGTGAATCCCGAAGGCGATGTGTACAAGACGATGCCGAAGGATTCCGTGGATGTCATCAGGGAGGCAACGCGATCATGGAACTGGGACGAGAAACCGCGCCGCATCGTCGCCATTGAAACGGCCACGGGCGCGCTTCGTTGGAGTCACACGGCTCCCGTCGCGCCGAGCACGCTCGGCACCGCTGGCGGGCGCGTTTGTTTTCACGACGGCGACAAGGTGGTTTGCCTGAATGCGCGCGACGGCAAAGTGTCGTGGTCGTCGAAACCGGTGCCCCGCTGGAAACCGATGCATGTCATGTTCAGTCCGACGCTGATCGTGCGCGAGGATGTCATCCTGTTTGCCGGCGGCGAGAAGTTTGACCCGCAACGCGGCGGCAAAGACACGATGACCGCGTTCTCCGCCAAGACCGGCGAGACGCTCTGGACCGCGCCGCATCCGGCGTCGGGTTACGCGTCGGCGGAGGATTTGTTCGTCATCAACAATCTCGTCTGGTGCGGCGACACCAGTAGCCCGCGCGACCGCGGCGTGTTTACTGGCCGTGACTTGCTCACCGGCGAAGTGAAAGTCGAATGGCCTGCCGACGAATGGCGGCAGATGCCGCATCACCGGTGTTACCGTGGCAAGGCCACCTGTAATTTTGTTCTCACATCCCGCACAGGAATCGAATTCATGGACGTGCGCGCAGGTGGCTGGACGCCGCATTTCTGGGTGCGCGGCTCCTGCAACTACGGGATCATGCCGGCCAACGGACTTGTTTATGCGGGGCCGCACTCGTGCGCGTGTTTCCTGCTCGCCAAACTCAACGGCATGAACGTGCTCGCGCCGGCGAGGCGCGGAGGAGAGAAGAGGGAAGAGAGAGGAGAAAGGTTGGAACGCGGACCAGCTTTCTCCGCAATCGAAAATCTAAAATCCAAAATCCAAAATCCCGAATGCTGGCCGACGTTTCGGCACGACGCGAGCCGCAGCGGCACGACGAAGACCGTCGTGCCCACGAATCTGAAAAAGGCGTGGCAAACCAACGTCAGCGGCAAACTCAGCACGATGACTGTCGCTGATGGCAAACTCTTTGTGGCAGCCGTCAACGAGCACACCGTTCACGCGCTCAATGCCGGCAACGGCGCAAAGCTTTGGAGCTTCAAGGCCGGCAGTCGCATGGATTCGCCGCCAACGATCTGGCAGGGACGCGCGTTGTTCGGCTCGGCGGACGGCCACGTCTATTGTTTGCGGGCAAGCGACGGCGCGTTGGTCTGGAAATTCCGCGCCGCCCCCGAAGACCGCCGGTTGATGGCGTATGAGCAGGTTGAGTCGGTCTGGCCGGTGAGCGGCAGCGTGCTGGTGCGCGAGGGTGTCGTGTGTTGCGTCGCAGGCCGCGCAATGTGGCTTGACGGCGGCCTGCGTCTGCTGCGGCTCGATGCGGCCACGGGCAAACTGCTTTCCGAAACCGTGCTCGACGACAAATATCCCGGCACGCAGGACAGTCTTCAGAAAGAGCTCAAGTGGCCGAACTTGCCGGTCGCATTGCCGGACGTCCTCTCGTGTGACGACAAATACATTTACATGCGTTCGCAGCATTTTGATTTCGAGGGCAAACGCCCCGAAGTCATCACGCCGCGCGACTACACAGACCAACATGGCGAGACGGCGCATTTGTTTTCGCCGACAGGTTTTCTCGACGGTTCGTACTGGCACCGGACGCATTGGATGTGGGGACGCTCCTTCATCAGTGGCGCCGGCGGCTGGCCTCTGGCGGGTTATCGCACACCGTCGGGCAGATTGCTCGTGGTGGATGATTCGTCGGTGTACGGTTTCGGCGAGGCGCCGCTGAAGTTTCTCGGCACGCCGAAATCTTATCATCTGTTCGCGTGCGCCAAGGAACCCAAAATCATCACCTCCAATCAGCCGCCGCGCAAACAAGGCACCTCGATTTTCGGCAAGGTCTTCACAACGCGGCTGACCTACGATTGGTCGCTCGGCGTGCCGTTCATCGCCCGCGCCATGGTGCTGGCCGGCGAGACGCTGTTCGTCGCCGGGCCGCCGGTGATGGTGGACGAACAGGAAGTGTTCACCAACTACGGCGATGCCGCCGTGCAG
>CAZNOK010000050.1:0-26282 GCA_964574605.1 uncultured Verrucomicrobiota bacterium | reverse complement strand
TCTATACGGCACTGACCGACCGCGCGTGGGTTGTGATGCTCGTGAAAACGGGTCTGGTGCCGCGCGAGAAAGCTGCCCAAGTGCTCGCCGCGCTCGAAGGCGTCAAAGCCGGCGGTGAAGACGCCTTGAAGAAACGGCTCAAGGGCGATGAAGACCTCGCCAGCATCATCAACTACGGGCGCACGCTACAAGAACCAATGTCGCGGATGCTGTTGCGCGACCAGCAACTCAACGTGTTCGAGCAGTTGATCAAGGCGATGCGCGCCACGCTCGATGTCGCCGAGATACACGCCGAGACGATCATGCCGGGTTCTACCCACATGGCGCACGGGCAACCGACCACCTACGGCGCGTATTTACTAGCCGTTTATGACGGATTAGCGCGCGGCATGGAACAACTCGAACTGGCCTACAAACACACAAACGAGAACACCGCCGGTTGCGGCGCCACCTCCGGCACCGGTTGGCCGGTGAATCGGCAAATGATTACGGAGTTGCTGGGCTTCGACGCGTTGATGGAACCAACCTACCAATGCGAGGGAGCACAGGACTACGGTTTGACCACGATGTTCGCGCTAGCCAACATCATGACCGTCCTCAGTCGCACGGCGATGGACCACGGCATCTGGGGGATGGACGACTGCGGCTTCCTCACGCTACCGGGCCGGTTGCTGGGCATCAGTTCGCTGATGCCGCAAAAGGCGCATCCGGGAAGCACGTTCGAGCGCATCCGCATCAACGCCGACAAGGTCATCGGCTATATGACCATGGGTTTGGTCGCCTGCAAGGGCGAGCCGTTGACTGATGTGCTGCCGATCTACGAGGCGTGGAAACAAGCTAGCAACGCGTTGGAGGAAACCGAGCGGTCGTTGGATCGCTGGTCTGACATCATCACGAGCGTCCGTCCCAACAAGGAGAAGATGTTGCAACACACTCGCGATGGTTTCTCCGGTGCGCCCGACCTTGCCATCAAACTCATCCGCGAAAAAGGCTACGGCGGACGCCGCGCCCATCGAATTTGTGCCACGCTTGTCTATCTGGCGCGTAAAGAGGGTTTGAAGCCTTCTCAAGTCACCGGCGCGCTACTCGACGAAGCGGCGCAGGTCGCCAACGAAAAAGCGCCGGGGCTTTCCACGGCGGAGATTCAAGAGATGTTCGACCCCGTAAAATTCCTCGAACGCCACAACAACGTTGGCGACCCGAACCCGAAAGAGACGCGCCGGTTGATCAGTGTGCGTCGTGCTGCGTTGGCCGAAGCCGAAAAGCATCAGACTCAGCGACGTGCCAAACTTCAGAAAGCCAGCGAGCGTTTCTCGTCCGAGATAGCCGCCATCACCGGCGGTAAGTAGGCGCGATTACGGCGGAAACTGATTTCATTCGTGCAATCTGCGGGATTTGTGGTGAAATGCCCGCATGAAGAATCTCTTCTGCCTCTTTGCGTTGTCATTGGCTACGATCAACTGCTTCTCAGCAATAGACATCGGTTCCCGTCGCGAATTGTTCGTGGACGATTTCCTCATCGAGAAGCTCGCGGGCAAGGCGGAACTGCGGCTGCATCATCCGGAGCCGCGGGAGATTGCGCTGGTGCACGACGCGCCGTGGGAAGGCACGGGCAGCGGTTATCACAGCGTTTTCAAGGACGGCAACCGTTACCGGATGTATTACAAAGCGTGGCATCTCGATGTGCAACCGCCGGGTAAGGTCAAAACAGACTCGCATCCGCTTTTCTGTTGCTACGCCGAGAGCGATGACGGCATTCATTGGAGCAAACCGGAACTCGGCCTTCACGAATTCAAAGGCTCGAAGAAGAACAACATCGTCATGGTACCCGGTAAAGCCGGTTCGGCAGTCGCCGATCCCGGCCATCCCGCCGTATTCAAGGACGAGAATCCGGACGCGCCCGCTGACGCGCGCTACAAGGCCATTATCCGTTCCGGCAAACCGCGCGGCCTCTTGGCGTTCAAGTCCGCCGACGGCCTGCGCTGGATTCCGATGAGCGATGGACCGGTGATTACTGAAGGCGCGTTTGATTCGCAAAACCTTGCGTTCTGGGATCCCGTGCGCAAGGAGTATCGCGCCTACTGGCGCATCTTCACCGCCGGGGTGATTGACGAGACAACATGGAAACCGGCTGGTGTCCGTGCCATTCGGACGGCAACCTCAAAGGATTTCTTGAAGTGGGGGCCACACGCAGACGTAAAGTATGTGGACTCGCCACCGGAACATCTCTACACGAACCAGATCAAACCGTACCATCGTGCGCCGCACATCTTCATTGGCTTCCCGACGCGCTATGTCGAGCGCGGCTGGTCGGACTCGATGCGTGCGTTGCCGGAACTGGAACATCGCGAGATGCGTGCGAAGGCCAGCCTGCGTTACGGCACGGCGATCACCGAGGGATTGCTCATGGCCAGCCGCGACGGCGTGAAGTTCAAACGCTGGAACGAAGCGTTTCTCCGTCCCGGTATCGAGCGGCCCGGTACGTGGCACTACGGCCATCAATACATCGCGTGGCACGTTGTCGAAACGAAGTCCCCGCTCGACGGCGCGCCGAACGAACTCTCGCTCTACGCCGGTGAAAGCTACTGGACCGGCACCAGCAGCGAACTGCGCCGCTACACGTTGCGTCTGGACGGTTTCGTTTCCGTTAGTGCGCCGATGACCGGCGGCGAACTCATCACCAAACCGCTGACGTTCACCGGCAGCAAACTCGCACTGAACTTCGCCACCTCAGCCGACGGCGACATTCGTGTCGAGATTCAAGACGTGAGCGGCAAACCGTTGCCGGGTTTCGCGCTCGACGATTGCAAGCCGATCTTCGGCGATTCTGTTGATCGATCTGTGATTGATGTCAGCAGCTTGGCTGGCAAAACAGTGCGCCTGCGGTTCGTGCTGCGGGACGCAGACCTTTATGCGCTGCGCTTTGCGCCATGAACAACGGATTCTCTCGACGCCAGTTTCTTCAACGGACCGTCGCACTCGCCGCGGCGTTGCCGCTTGCTACACGTGGGGTGATGACTGGTGAGAGAAACGCAGCCATCGCCATCGGCTCGCGGCGGGAATTGTTCGCGGACAGTTTCCTCATTGAACGTCTCGCCGGCAGCGCGAAACAACGGCTGCATCATCCGACGCCGCGCGAAGTGGTGATGGTCTGGGACCAACCGTGGGAAGGCAACACCAGCGGCTATCCGAGTGTTTTCAAGGACGGCGACCTCTACCGGATGTATTACCGCGGCTGGCAATACAAGATTGAGACAGGGAAGTTGAGCCAGGCCCACGGCGCCCTGCTATGCTACGCCGAGAGCCACGACGGAGTTCACTGGACGCGGCTGGAATTGGGACTGGTGGGTTATCCCGGCCCGAAAGGATCGAAGAAAAACAACATCCTGCTCACGGGCCATAAGGTTGGAAATCTTTACGTCGTGCTCAGCACGTTCACCGAGTTCAAGGACGACAATCCGTCGTGCGCAGCCGATGCCCGCTACAAAGGGCTGGTGCTGACCACGAAACCGAACGGGCTACTGCCGTTCAAGAGCGCCGACGGCCTGCACTGGATACCCATGACGGACAAGCAGGTCATTACCGGCGATGCGTTCGATTCGGCGAACCTTGCCTTCTGGGACAGCGAACGCGGCGAGTATCGCGCCTACTGGCGGTACGTCACTTCCGGCAAGAGCGGCAACGGCGGCACTCGCGACATCAAGACGGCCACTTCGACAGACTTTCTGCACTGGAGCGAGGGTGTGAAACTGGAGTATCCGGGCGCGCCGAAAGAGCAACTCTACACCAACCAGATCAAACCCTACCACCGCGCTCCGCACATTTTCCTCGGATTCCCGGTGCGTTACCTTGATCGCGGTTCGTCGGATTCGATGAAGGCGCTGCCGGACCCAAAACACCGTGAATTGCGGTCCAGCGCTCTGCCGCGCGCCGGGACCGCGCTCACTGAAACCCTGCTCATGACGAGCCGGAATGGCCGCTTGTTTCATCGCTGGCAGGAAGCGTTTATGCGGCCCGGTATCGAGCGGCCGGGCACGTGGAACTACGGCCAGCAATACACGACTTGGCATCCTGTGGAAACCAAGTCCTCCCTCGCAGGAGCGCCGAACGAACTCTCGCTCTACGCGACCGAAGATTACTGGACCGGCAAAGGCACGAAGCTGCGTCGCTACACACTGCGGCTCGATGGCTTCGTCTCCGTTAACGCACCGATGAGCGGCGGCGAACTCATCACCAAACCGCTTACATTCACCGGCAACAAAGTCACGCTGAACTTCGCCACCTCAGCCGCCGGTGACATTCGCGTCGAGATTCAAGATGCGCGTGGCAAGCCATTGCCGGGGTTCGCACTCGATGACTGCAAGCCGATCTTCGGCGACTCTGTCGAGCGAGCCGCGATTGATGTCAGTAGCTTGGCCAGCAAAACAGTGCGGCTACGCTTTGTGTTGAGAGACGCCGACTTGTACGCGATTCAGTTCCGTTAACTCACCACGCGGTCCAGCCGCCGTCCACGGCGAGGTTGTGGCCGGTGACGAAGCTGGCGGCATCGCTGAGCAGAAACGCCACCGCACCCGCGATCTCCGGGGCTTGACCGATGCGGCCGAGCGGCACTTTCGCGCTGAGACGTTGGACGAACGCTGGGTTGTCGCGTTGGATATTTGGATTCGGGAACGGACCGGGCGAGATGGCGTTGACGCGCACGTTGCTGCGGCCCCAATGCACGGCAAGATAGCGCGCCATCTGTTGGATGCCCGACTTACCGACGCCGTATTCGATTGGGTTTGTGTTCATCGGCGGCTCGTACACGAACGGATCAGGAGAGACCGAGCCGTACATGCTGGAAAAAAGCACGATGCTGCCGCTGCCGCGCGCCGCCATCGCATTGCCGACCTCGCGGGCGAGCAGGAAGGTTGCGGTGAGATTGCCGTGGTTGGCGGCGTCGAAGTCCGGTTCCGTCAGGTCGTCGAGACGCTTGGCGGTGGAAGCGTAGGTCATGGTGACCAAGCCGTGCGGCACGGCGCGCTGTTGAACAAACGCCTTCGTCGCTGCCGCGTCTCCGATGTCGAGCGTTGCAGGCGTCACGGACTCCGCGAGCGACTTCGCCGCGACAAACGCCTCGGCGCGTCCGGCGAGGTCCACACACAACACGCGCGCGCCGAGTTTCGCAAGCAACTCGACTGTTGCTTGCCCCAAGTAGCCTGCGCCGCCAAAGACCCAAACGTCGCGACCGGAGAAATCGAACAGATTCATGAGCCGCACGCTACCGTCTGAAAGCAGGGCAGGTCAAGCCTGCGATTCCTCTTGAAGGATGCCGATCTTTACGTTTCAATTCGTTCCGTCACCGCCATGAAACGAACAACTGAACTCCCACTCAGACAGTTCCGAAAAACGGTTTCCAAAGGTTTCGTCCCATGTCTGGTAGTCCTAGGTTGTTGGTTGCTGGGATGTCGCAACATCACGAGCACTACCCCTTCGACCGGCGCGAAGCAGCTTCTTGCCTGCGCTTACAATTCGGGTTTCGACATGGACCACGACACGTGGAACGGCATGGGCGTCGCCAGCGATGGTCGCGTGTATTACGTCCTGTGCAGCGAGTCGGCCGACCGTGGCGCCCAAATGTTCTCCTTCGATCCGGCCACCGAACGCATCCGACACGTGGGCGACTTGACCGAAGCCTGCGGTGAAAAGGGGTTGAAAGCGATTCCTCAAGGCAAGAGCCACGTGACGTTCGTCGAACATGAAGGCAGGCTTTATTTTGCGACGCATCTCGCATACTACAACCCCGGCGGCGGTGACAAAGGCGCCAAAGAAAGCATGGCGGTGCCGCCGCCCGGTTACAAGCCGTATCCGGGCGGACACTTTCTGTCGTATGACCTGAAACAGGGAACATTCCAAAAACTGGCTTCCGCGCCTCGCGGCGAAGGCATCCTCAGCATGACCATGGACGTGCGGCGCGGTCGTCTCTACGGTCTGACTTGGCCGACCGGGTATTTTCTCCGCTACGATCTGGCGAAAAGAGACATGAAGGAATTTGGCCCGATTGCCGGACGAGGTGAGGCTGGTGACGGACCGACCTTTTCCACCTTGTGCCGCGCGGTTGTCGTCAACCCAGAGGATGGCTCCGCTTACTTGACCACATCGGCCGGCGACATTCTCCGTTATCGCTACGACCGCGACACCTTGGAGACGTTGGCCGAAGAGAATCTCCGCAAGGATTATTTTGGCGTTTACGATCCGACCAAGCCCGGTCACATGGGTTACAACTGGCGACAAGCTGTGTGGCATCCGACCGAGAAGGTGATCTACGGCGTCCACGGCAACACGGGTTATTTGTTCCGATTCGATCCGCGCGTGCCGCGCGTGGAGTTGTTGGAGCGACTCACGTCCGAGCCTTCGCGCCGGAGGGGGATGAAAGACAAATTCCGCTACGGCTACTTGGGCTTCGCCTTGGGACCTGACCAACAAACTCTCTACTACTTGACCGGCGGCCCGATACCTGCCGGCCAAAAGCCGCCCGCCCTTCCGGGCGACGCTAAACGACGCGAGGAAAACTTGCACCTCGTCACCTACGACATCCCGACGGCTCGCTACACCGATCACGGGCCGATCTTTTTTGCCGACGGTCAATGGCCGTGGCTGGTCCATTCAATCGCTGTGGGCAGGGACGGTGCCGTTTACTGTCTCTCACGGATTAACAGAAATGGGCGCTACGTGCCCGATTTGGTTCGCATCCCGCCCGTGCATCGTTGAACGGAGACCGGCGTATGCCCACACGACTAGCGCACATGTTGCTGTTGGCAGCTTGGCTCATGGGAACCGTCCAAGCCGAAGAGGCCCTCTCCTTCCGCCAGCAAGGAACCAAGGCCACCATTCGCGGCGGCCATTTCGAACTCACGTTCGACCAGTCGCGCGGCGGGGAACTGACGGGACTGCGACTGCACGACGGCTCCCAATGGAACGAGGTTCTCGCCGACGCAGGACTCACCTATCCACAGGTTCGTTTCAGCGATGGCACCAAGGACTACTGTCTCCGATACGACAAGGGCGCGTCCTTGCGGCGGCTCGATACCTACGGCGACCATATCGTGCTGGAGGCACGGGGCGTTCCCACCACCGCTGAAGGACAGGCGTCTGGCTGGCGCGTGACGCTCACCTACGAGATCTATCCCGAGGGGGCCTTGTTCACCCGTTTGGTTTTCGAGTTGAGCGAGGGTGAGTTCCCGCTGCACCAAGCCAGTGTCGCCTTCGAGGTCAGCGATACCGTTCGCAAGAGCGCCAAGTACCGCGACATCCACAGCGAGGATCGTCAGGTCGTCGGCAACCCGAATGCTTTTGGCACTGGGCGGTTGGCCTTCGGCAAGAACCGCGAGCCAAGCTTCACCAACGAGTTGGAGGCGATCTGTGAAGAGAAGAGGGCGTTAACCGGTACTCCTGCGTATGTGCACACGAAAGGCAGCGGTCGCTTTTGCTGGGTGTTGGGCGATGGAGATGCGAAACTTGCCGCACCGCTGCGCTACACCAATCGCCTCGCATTGGGACTGGGTGCCGCAGCCGCGGGAAACCCCAGAAAGAACACGCTCGTGGGCCAGCGGATCTACTACTGGTTGAACATCGTGGGTAGCCCCAGCGCCGTGGTCAAGAAAGTCCGCGCATCGGGTCCCCGTGTGACTCGCGACCGGGCAATGACGATCCTGAAGCAGTTCGCGAGTGTGGACCTGGGCGACGGAGCCGACTACTGGATGCCCAACGATCCTCGGCAAATCGAGGCGTGTCTCGCGATCCTGCAAAAGGGGCCGCGGATCACGCTCCAAGACGGCATTGATTTTCTGAACCTCGTGCTCGATACCCACGACTGGCATCCGACCAACGAGCAGATAGATCGGATCGTGGCGCATCACGGGACAGTGTTGATTCTCTTTTACAATGCCTTTGTCCAGCGAGGCAGCAACGGCTATCCGCACGCCGACTACACCGTTCTGCGAAACCGCGAGTCCTTGGAGCGGACGATCGCGTACGCCCATCGAAAGGGTCTGCGGGTCGGGATTTACATCCGCGGCATCGAGCCGTACTTCCTTAACTCGGGTTTCTTCCAGAAGTTCCTGAAGCGAGACTGGGATGGCGTGTACGTTGACTGGCATGGGCCTGTCCAGCTTTCCTATCATGAGTCCCTTGCCGATGCTCCGCACGAAGGCCCGAGACTCGCCGAGCTGCACGCCGGCGACCTCCACTATTCGACCGATGGATCAGTCGTCCCGGCTAGGGCCTACTTCCTGTTCACCCGGCGGCTTCGGGAGACAGTCGGACGGGGTGGCTTCCTGCTGGGACACAACCACCAATGGAACTCGGGTATCTTTTGCGACCTCTGCTTCGACGCCTGTGTGCCCGGCGAGGCCAACACGGACGGCCGCATGTTTGCCGAGGACGTGGACCGGGTGGTGTTCGACGGGATGTTGGGCGGCACGGCCTGCGTGCCTTGGGTGACGCGCCCCGAGTTCCGCACCCGCGAGGCCGTCGCCAAGATGGCCGTCTGCGGTCTGTACCCGGGCGTCATGCTCGGCTACAACCTGTACTCCCGCTATCCCCGCTACGCCGGCAACGAGTCGCTGGCCTTTGTCGCGCCTTACTGGCGACTGCTAGAGAAGATCAATGTCAATCGAGCGGCGGTCTTCAACAGCCCGGCCCAAAACCTCGTGGCCGTTCGCTCCTCCCATCCCGACTTTCACAGCTTGGTGTACAAGCAAGAGGGCGACAAGTATCTGCTCATCGCCGCCAACCTAGGCCGGCAAAACGCCAAGGCGGAGCTGGCGATGGATGCCAAGGTACTGGGAATGTCGGGCCAGTACCGCGTCCGCCGTATCGAGCCGCAGAGCGGCAAGATGACCGATGCCGGCTTGAGCCTTGGCGTGCTGGCGACCAGCGAGTTGAAACCGTGGGACTTGGAAGGCTTTCTCTTGGAGCGAGGGCTTGTCGTGGGCCAGAAGACGGACACCGAACCGCCGATCCACATTGACAACGGCGTGTTGCGGATTGGCGTTGATCCGAAGCACGGTCGGCTGATCGAGTTGGCAGACCTGAAGACCGGCTTCAACGAGATCGCCCCACAAGCGGTTGCTGGCGGTCTGTGGGAACTCGAACTGTTCGTCGAGGGACAGAAGCGTCTGCTGGCGGCTGAACAAGCCAAGTCCTGCCAAGTCGGCCTCTTGCCGGCCGGGCAGAACGGTCTGCGTCTGGCGTGGCAGGACTTCCCGGATGCATGGGCTGGCGGATTGCGCGTCGAGGCTACCGTCGAACTCGATCCTAGCGAGCCGATGAGTCGCTGGACGATTCGTCTGGAGAAACCGGCCGACTTGTCGGTGAGCGAGGTGCGGTTTCCCCAAGTCACCGGCTTGGCCAAGCGCCAACAGGAGAGGCTGGCCGTGCCCACATGGCTGGGTCAGGAGGCTGCGAATCCGCGCACGCTCTTGTATCGCGGCAAGGATGGCAAGCCACTTCACCTGAAGTGGGAATATCCGGGGGCGCTGGCCATGCAATTCGTCGCTTGGTACGCCCACGAAGGACCGGGGTTCTACGCTGCCTGCGACGATACTTCGGCCTTTCGCAAGTCTCTTTTCTTCTGGGGAACCAAAGGCGATGAGGCGCATTTTGCGGTTGTGCATTACCCTGAGAACCGTGCCACCGGCCAGTCGCAATACGCCCTTCCCTATCGTGTGCGGCTCGGGACGTTCCGAGGCGACTGGATCACTGCGGCCGAGCGGTACCGAGCTTGGGGTGTCCAACAGCCTTGGGCGCGCCAGAGCCGGCTCCACCGCGGTCTGGTGGCGCCTTGGGTGCTCAATACAGGCATCTGGGTCTGGAACCGCGGACGTTCACCCGGCGTGCTTCCGCCAGCCGCGGCGTTCCAAGAAAAGCTGGGCCTGCCGGTGAGCGTGTTCTGGCACTGGTGGCACGGCTGCGCCTACAACGTCGGATTCCCAGAGTATTTCCCGCCGCGCGAAGGCACGGAACCGTTCAAGGAAGCGGTTGCCCGCGCGCAGCGGGCGGGTCTCCATGCAATCGTGTACATGCATCAACGCGACTGGAACACCCGCACGCGAAGTTGGCAAGCGGAGAACGCAGAACGCTTCGCGGTCAAGCGCGAGGATGGCGCGTTGGATACGATCGCCCCCAACATCTTCACCCGCGACCCGCAGGCGCACATGTGCATGGCGACTCCGTTCTGGCGGAACAAATACGCCGGTCTGGCCGAAGATGCGTTCAGGGACTTGCACTTGGACGGTATCTACATGGATGTGGCGTGTCACAACGTGCCGTGCTTCGATCCAACACATGGACACCCTCTGGGCGGCGGCAACTACTGGATGCGCGGCTTCGAGCAGATGGCTAACGATATTCGCAAGCGTTGCGCAGGCGACCGGCCGCTGGTCTTGGCGGGCGAGGGCTGTGGCGAGACGTGGCTCCCGTATCTCGACGTGATGCTCACCTTGGAAGTAAGCAAGGAGCGGTTCTTCAGCGTCGGGCACCCTTGGGAACCGATTCCGCTGTTCCCGGCCGTGTACCACCGCTATGCAGTGTGCTACGGGAGTTACTCATCGTTGACCGCGCCTCCCTACGACGAACTCTGGCCGGCGGAGTTTGCGCCCAAGGAGCCGTTGGCCCTGCTCGACCGGAAATTTGCGCGGCAATTCTATTTGGAGCAAGCCCGCGTGCTGGTCTGGGGCCAGCAGCCGACAATCGCCAACTTCCTGCCGCGCCTTCTTGAGGATCGGCCCGAGGAAACAGCTTATCTCATGCGCTTGGCGCGTGTCCGCAACCGAGCGCTGAAGTATTTACTCTACGGCGAGTTTCTCCGGCCGCCGGCGATTGACGCGCCCGAGGTCACTTCGGAGTTTTCGCGGCTGTCAATCTATGCCGGACAGAAAGACCGGGTCACGACGTTCACGAAACGGCATCCCCTCGCCTTGGCCGGGGCCTGGCGCGCGACCGACGGCGGCATGGCCGTGGCCGTGGTGAACATTGCCGACGAGCCACTGCGGCTTCCCCTCCGTTTCGACCCGGACTACCACGGTCTCAAGGCCGGCCAGCCGATCTGGCGCATCGCCGAGACGGGCCGGCAGCCGCTGGGCCGCTGGCAGACCGGCCAAACGACTCTGACGGTCACCCTGCCGCCGCGTGATGTCTGGGTCATCGAGTTCCCGCCAACTCCAAGGAAAGGCCTAACCAATGAATGACTCTTATCGCGCGTTCGGTGTTGCAGGACGTTTTCTCACGTTTGGGCTTGCTACGATGCTGGCGGTCAGCATCGTTCCAACGACCGCCGCCGTGCAGCCTCAGCTTCGCGGAATCTGGATGCACGCCAATTTCATCCGTACCCCGGCGGAAGCCGACGCGTGCATTGACAAGCTTCAGCGGGCCAATTTCAACGCGGTGTTCCTGTTGGTTTGGTACTGGGGCGGGCAGGCCGCGTTTCAGACGAAGCTTTGTCCGATGCTCGAAGGAGTGCAGCCGGGCTATGACCCGCTTCAATATATGATCAAGGAGTGCCATCGTCGCCAGATCGAAGTCCACGCTTGGTTCGTCAACGGCGCCTACGGCCATCCGAAGCCGCTGCACGTGTTGAACCGGCATCCGGATTGGGTCGTGAAGAGCGGTAGCGACTCCACCACACTTTGGTATGACTTGGGAAGACCGCAGGTCCGGAGATTTCAGAGCGACCTGATGATCGAAGCCCTTACTCGTTACGATCTGGATGGGATCCATTTCGACTTCATCCGCTACAACGGCCCCGCGATGTGCTACTGCAAACACTGCCAGACGGAATTTGCCGAGCGTTACGGATGTGGGCCAATCGAAGTGTTGCAGGCGACATCGTTCCCATTTGCTTCCGTCATCGTCGGCAACACGGTAGCCAAGCCCACGACCGCCAAGGTTCTCGCCGAATTCTCCGATGGCACACCGGCGGTGGCGATCAATGAGCTAGGCAAAGGCAAAGTCCTCCTGTTCAACTGGCACGCCTTGCGATCGCCCTTGTCGCCTGTGGTTGAGACGCTCACGCGGACGCTACGGCAATGGAATGCCCCACGCGACAAAGTTTTCGTCATGGACACTGCTGTGAACCGTGAGCGCTACGGCAGCAAAGGAACCAACGAGGCAGCAGAAGCCTTGCGCAAGCTTGGTTACAACGCCACGGTTGTGGGTGAAGACAGCTTGAACAAGTTGACGCCCGGTTCGCTGCTGGTTTTGAGCGACTTGTACTTGATCCCAGATGATACAGCCAAGTCTTTGGAGCAATTCGTGCGTGAGGGCGGCCTGCTGGTGGTCAGTGACGGCCTGTATCATGCCATGCGCAACACCTCAATCCAGCGCGTGCTGGGAATGAGCCGGGCGGCCAAATACATCAACCAGTTGGACGTCGTCCAACCTGTCACCCAGAGCGAGCTTCTGTTGTGTGAAGACAAGAAGATAGACTTGGAACAAATCAAGTTGAAGCGAACCAAATGGGCCGAATACCGCAAAGCCGGGGTGACCGAGTTGGTGCGTGACGTGCATCGGCGCGCCAAGAACGTCAAGCCTCATGCGCAGGTCACGGCAGCCGTGTTCGCGGGGCTTGCCTCAGCGGAGAACGTCTTTCAGGACTGGCCGGGCTGGATCCGGCAAGGAATCGTTGATTATGTCGTCCCGATGGCCTACACGCCCGACAACAAGGTTTTGGCCAAACAGCTTGCGGAGTGGAAGACAGTTGATCCGCAGCTCGAACGGGTTCTGCCGGGACTCTGCGTCTATACCAGAGCCAAGCAGAACGCCAAACTCGTTCCGCGCGACGCCGACACAATCTTTAGCCAGTATCGCATGTGCATGGACCAAGGGGCACGAGGCAACAACTTCTACTCGCTCGACGGCACGGCGGCCGAACCGGTGTTGCTGCTTACAGACCCGCTGATTGATGCCTTGCGCAGCGGACCCTTTGCCAAGCGAGTCGCATCGTATCGTCCGCCGGCGCGCGTGCCGCCGCCCGACTTCAAGACCCAATTCCTCCAACTCTGCGATACGGCCTGTCAGGAATTCGCCTCCGGCAGACGCTTTGATTCATACTATCGTGATTCGTACGCGGTTCGCGCCTTGTTGGCGGCCTATGACTTGACGGGCAAGCAGGAGTATCTCGACACCTGCCGTCGCTGGTCCGACCGCATGATCGAGTATCAAAGCCAGATGATTCCCAAAGGCGCCTACTACATGCGCTACGGACGCAAGCCGGGCCAAGACAAGGGCGACTGGTTTGTTGGCGATAGTTCGAGCATCGCGTTGGGCATCCTCGCCACAGCCGCCCGTTCGCCTGACCCGCAGGAGCGAGTTCGTTACCTCAACTCCGTCAAACTCTACGCCAAGTTGGTGATGGATAACTACGTCGGTCCCGGAGGAGGAATCACCGATGGGTTATGGTCTCAGTTCAACGGCGAGTGGTGGTGCTCGACCGGCATCTTCGGTTCCCTGGCTTTCATGCTTTACAACGAAACGGGCGAGGAGATTTACCGCAACATAGGCTTGGGCACAGTGGATTGGCTGAACCGGCTGGATTTCAACAACGTCGGCGGCCCGATTTCCTTTGAGGAACGGCCACCTACCGTGGTGATGTATATGTTGGAAACTTACTCCGTGGCACTGCCGCACTTGGAGACAAGCTCACCGCGCTATCAGGGACTCATGGCGCAGTTGAACAAGTGTCTCCGGTGGATGGCCGAGAATCAGCGTGGCCGTGTGCCAACGCATCCTTGGGATTATCATTCGCACAACAAAGGCGCCAAGTTCGGTGGATTACCGTTTCACATGTACGTCAATGTCAAGCATACGTCCGACCCCGACGCCTTGCGTGCGGCTGCCGATCAGGAATTGCGCTACATCGCCAGCGTGCTGTGGCAGGAGGCGCAACCGACGATCTCGCAACTCGCCGTGTTCGCCATGATGTCGTATGCTGAGAAAGTGAACCCCGGCGCGGTGTACCGATCCAGCCGGCATTAGCAACTACACGGCATGAAAACCATCCCGATCTTTTCCAGACATGTGCCACTGGGCACGATGGCGTGTTGCCTCGGGGTGTTGATTTGCAGTTGCCTCGAAGAGTCCGCGAAGGCGCAAACGTGGCGAGCTACGACCGGCTCGCCCCCAGCCGTACTCTGTCCGGTCGGTGCAGAACCGCCGGTGCAGTTCGCCGCACAAGAATTGCGCGCGTATCTCGGTCGAATCCTCGGCGCGACGCTCCCCGAACAATCTACCGGCCCGGTCATCCGTCTGGAAGTGCGACCGGACGCAGAATTGGGCGACGAAGGTTTTCAACTGCGAGTCGAAGGTTCGGAGTTTCTGATTCGTGGAGGCGGGTCGTTAGGTGTGCTGTTCGGCGCCTACGAGTTTCTGAAGCGCTTTGGCGGGTGTCGCTTCAGCGATCTCGGTCCCGATGGTGAGTATGTGCCGCGCCGGTCAACAATCGAGGTTCCTGCTGGATCGCTGCGCATCAAGCCGCAGCTTTGGTATCGTGGCCTGCAATTCACCTTCGAGGAGGATGCCGCTCTTTCCCGCGAACGGATTGACTGGATGGCGAAGAATGGCTTCAACTATGTGATGTACCGGTTGTTCTGGGAACAAGGTCTTCCACCAGTGGACAAAGAGATTGCCTTTGCTCCGGCAGGTGGACGTCGCGACAAACGGCTCACGGAATCGTGGTTTGACCGCGAACTACTGACGGAGATTCGTCGGCGCGGCTTGAAGCTCGACATGAACCTGCACAACTTGTTGTACTGGCTGCCGCCTCACCGCTACTGGAGCCAACATCCCGAATGGTATGCGCTGGCGCGGGGAAAGCGTAGCGCCGAACCCAAACAACTCTGTATCTGCGCGAGCAATCCCCAGGCAGTGGCCACGTTGATTGACAATGTAAAGAAGCATCTCCGCGCGCATCCCGACGTAAAGATCGTTGGCGTCATTCCCGAAGATGGTTACGGGATGTGCCAGTGCGACAAATGCGTGGCCGGCGACGCCGATCCGAAAGCGGTGTTTCGTTCCGGCAGCCGTTACAGCGAAAACCCCAGCAAGTCAGTTCGCTATCACCGTCTCTTGCAAGAGATCGCGCTAGCGGTGAAGTCCGAGTTTCCCGACGTGCTGGTCGGCGGCGCGGCCTATGTGGATTTACTCCGGCCCGCCCCCGACGTGGTTCTTCCCCAGAACACCACCGTCTGGGTTGCGTTGTATTGGCGCGACGGTTGCCGTCCGATTGCCCGCGAGCATACCTCGCAACTCAACAAGAGTTTCTACGACGTGCTCCAACAATGGCAGCGAGCCTATCGCGGACGGCTCACCGTCTATGAATACTACATGGGTATGCGCGCCCAGAACTCGCTTCCTTACCCGATGTCGGAGGTAATCTGCGCGGATTGGCCGGAGCTAAAGAAACTCGGAGTGCAAGGGGCAGTCGTGCAGTGCGGAACACTCGAGCACAGCGTGTACGACTTGAACCTTTTGGCCTTCGGGCACTGCGGGTGGTCCGGGCGCGTTGATCATCGTCTCGTGTTAGATGACTATTTGTTGGGTGCATTCGGATCTGTGGCCGACCAAGTGCGTCCTCTCTTCGATGGATTGCTCCAGAAGACGCGCACGTTGGCGCGAGGTAACTCTGACCTGTTGCCCAACGCCGAGAACGTGCGCACATTTTGCGATGCGGCGTTCGCCCGTCAAGCCGAGGCCGCCTTGGCTTCGGCTCGACAGAAAGCCCAGAACGACCGCGAACGTCGTCAGGTCGAGAAACTGGCTGCGGCAGTCCGTTATTGGTCATTGGCAGCCGAATTCTACGAACTCAAAACCCAAGCGGATCGCCTGAAGAACTCCGACCCGCACCAATCGCTTGCGCTCCTTCGTCGCGCAGTGGACGAACTATGGCCATTGTTGGCCGCGCACCTCCAAACGATGCCGCCCGGTTGGGCCGGAGTCATGCTGCCGCAAACGTGGCAACGCGTGCTGGCGCCGATGAAGAAAACCATCCAAGAACAATCCAAGAGGTCATCGCCATGACATTCAAGCCAATCGCCTTTGCCGTGCTCTTCGTTGTTACCATTGTATGTGGCGAGACAACAGTTGTGGTTGATCACGGACGCTTTGCCTCGGCCGTCGAAGCGGCGACAGCCGAGGAGCGCGTGAACTGGCACGACGCTGACCTGAGCGACGACAATGCCTGCACCGAAAGTTTTGCCGCAGTGGAACTGCAACACTATTTCCGAAAGATGACGGGACGAGAAAGCGATTTCGTCATTGCGTCGCGCGCACCGCAGCAGGGTGATGTGATTCGTGTGGGCGGAGCGAACGACCCGGAACTCGGACCGGAAGGCTACCGCATCCAAAGTCGCATCGTGGATGGTCGGCGTGTGACGTTGCTCAGTGGCGGCAGCCGCGTCGGGACACTCTACGCCGCTTACGATTTGCTTCACCGGCTCGGTTGCCGATGGTTCGCGCCGGGCGAACTACATGAAGAAGTGCCGCGCATCACCGGCATCCCGGATATGGATGTCACGGAGAAACCGTCGTTTGTCACGCGCGGTTTTCTGGCGTGGGAGAACCGTGGCGACCCGGATTTTCTGTTGTGGATGGCGCGCAACCGTCTGAACTACTGGACGGTCGCCCAGCAGGAACGCGGTTTGATGCGGAAACTCGGCATCCGCATGGTCTATGGGTCGCACGACGCTCTGGAATTGTTTCTGAATCCATCGAAGTATTTCGAGGCGCACCCGGAATGGTTCGCGTTGGTCAAGGGAAAGCGCACACCCGGTATCAAGGGGAAGTTCGGCACCAACTACTGCACTTCGAACGCCGACGCGACCAGTGAGTTCGTGAAAAATTATGTGCAGGCGCTCGTGGACGGCGAGTGTCGCGAAGCCGACATCGTGCGGTTCTGGTTCCTTGACGCGGGGAAATGGTGCGAGTGCGACAACTGCAAAGCCCAAGGCACGCCGACCGACCGGAACTTGTTCGTCACGCATCGCTTCGCCGAAGAGGTCAAGAAAGCGCGACAGGCGGGACGGATTCACCGTCCCATCATGATTACGTTTCTCGCCTATGCCGATGTGGTGGAGCCGCCGTCCAAGCCGTTGCCGCAAGGGTTTGACTACGAGACCTGCGCGGCGACGTTCTATCCCATTCGCCGCTGTTATGTCCACAATTTCGACGACACGTCGTGCGAGCCGAACCACAAATATTTCCGGCAACTCGACGGCTGGGCGCGCGATCCACAGCGGCACTACCGGGGACAGATTGCCATCGGAGAATACTACAACGTCTCGCGTTTCAAATGCCTGCCGATTTGTTTCATGCGCACGATGGCAAACGACATCCCCTGTTACTACAAAGCCGGGGCGCGGCATTTCGACTACATGCATGTTACCTGTCGCAACTGGGGCAACAAAGCCCTGACCAACTACCAGATGGCCCGGCAACTCTGGAACGTCGAGACCGACTGCGAAACGCTCTGGCAGGATTATTTCGCCAAGCGATACAGCCCCGCCGCGAAGACAATGCGCGCCTTCTACGAATCGCTGGAAAACATGTTGTCGAACGCGACAGAATTGAAATACGGTTTGGCCCGGCGATTGGAACGTGGCGACACGAATTTGTTTCCCAACGCGCATCTTCCTTCACTGGCTGGAATCCTCGATCATGGCAAACAGTGCCGCCAACTGTTGACAGAAGCGACGTCCGCACCGCTGCCGCCCCGCATCAAACAGCGCATCGCCGAGGACGAGCGAAACTTCACCTACGGCGAGCGGACCGTGTTGTATTACGATGCGTGCGTTCAAGCATTCACCGAAGCGCGCGCCAAACGTATTGACGTTGCCCGCAAACACTACGCCGAAGCGCAGCGTCTGGCCGAACTTCTTCGCGCCGACACGCTTTCCACCCGCGACTCTTCTTCACATGGCAACGCCGAAAATGCCTTGGTCGCCAGCGGCGCCGCTGGTGCGCTTGCGCACATCGCCAAACTGCTTGCGCCTGAGAACGACATCATTCCCGGTTTTCTGTCGCAAGTCTCGGAGAACAATCTGCGACGGGGCGTGTTTCATATCGCCAAAGATCCCCTGCCCTTTCGCAAGGCCAACTACACCGTACCGGGACACAAACGAAGTTCGCTGGACGAGACCGACGACTGGATTGAGACGCAACTGCGCACGTCGGGCTACAAGGTGGAACGCGAGCAGTGCAAGGTACAGGCGTTCAGTTGTGATTTGAAGAAGAAGCGGCATCACACCTACGCCCCGCCGTTGCCGGACTCGCCGTTCTACAAGGTCAACAACCTGTACGCCAAAAAGACCGGCAAACGTTGCCCGAAGGAGATCATCCTCTTGGTCGCGCACAAGGACTCGCAAAGCTGGATTGACTCGCCGGGCGCATACGACAACGCCGTCGGCACCGTCGCAAACTTGGAAATCGCGCGTGTCCTCGCGAATTACGAAAGCAACCGCTCCATCTGGTTTCTCTGGTGCAACGAGGAACACAAACCGTGGACGAGCATCACCGCCGCAAGCAATTGCTGGCAGCGTGGCGACAACCTCGTCGCCATCTTCAACACCGACAGTATCGGCGGCAAATCCGAGGAGGACATCGCTGCGGGCCGAAAGACAAACGTGACGCTGTACACCGGGCCTGAAGCGAAACGTCTTGCGGATTTGATGGCGGAGGTGAACGACGCTTACAAGATCGGCCTTGTGCAACGCTCGCATCATCAGGAGCGTCCCAGCGACGACCACGGTTCGTTCGTCAAGACGGGCTATCCGTGCGCGATTGCCAACCTCGGTTCGTATCCGTACGTTGACCCCAATTATCACGAAGCCGGCGACACACCGCAGCGGGTGGACATCGTCAATGTGCGCATGGCCGCACAAGCCATCCTCGCGGCGGTGTTGCGTCTTGATCGCGCACCATAGCTTTGAAATTATGAGATCGAGTAGTTTTACACACAGCCGAAAGGCAGGTAGGGACGACCCGCCGGGTCGTCCGTTTGGCATAACGATGCGGGCGAGCCGGCGGCTCGCCCCTACCACTGCGGCGAGGTGAACTATGCAAACATCACGACGAACTGTCCTTGCATGCGTTTTGGTAACGACGATGTGGCTGTGCGCCGTCTGCGACGGTGCGACCGGTCAACCCACCGGACCGGCGGAGTATCGCCTGCATTCATCCATGCCGCCGCTTCCAGCGTCACCGGCCGACTACCAGAACATGTGGGACCCTTTTGTCGTGCGCGGTCCAGTGGGCGAGCCGCTTGAAGTGAAGTCGGAATCGGACTCGCAGTTGCGCGTGATGGCCGGATTTGACCTCTTGCCGTGGAATGGCCGTCAACTCGCCCGTGACGTCGGAGGAAACTGGCTATTGCTGATCTCGCAGGAGGGAAAACGCATCCTGCTCGCCATCGCGCCGGGCACCTTACGCAATCCGTATCGCCCGCGCGGCGGCGACTTCAGCGCGATCGAACTGGTCGGCAGCAGCGGTGTTTTTCCGTCGCGTGGCGGCGTTGCGCGAGCGAGCATGGTGATTGATAGCAGCCAGTGTTTGCACGTCGTCTGGCACGATCAAGACGGACTCTGGCACACAAGCGCACGGCTGGCAGGCAGCAGTTTCGCCAGTCTGCGGAACCAAACCGCTTGGACTGCGCCGATTCTTTTGGTGGAGGGCGCGTGTCGTGCCGGCGACGTTCTGCGCGATGCGCGGGGCGCTGTGGCCGTGAGTTATGCGAAAGATGATACGGTCTATTATCGTCCGTTGTCCGGCCCGCCCGAGGCCGCCGGCGGTTTGGGCGCAGGGATGCCGGCGATGCGGCAGGCCGGGGAAACGCCCTCGCCCGGCGATCAAGCCACACAGGACGACGCGTTTGCGCCGACGATGCGGCGGGCGCGCGGCAAAATCCCGCAAAGGCAGCGCGAATGTCAGGACGCCGTCATGGACGTGGCGACGGACGGCACAGTGTATTTGGCGTTTCGCCGCGATTTCGCCATCTGGGTGGCGCGACGCGCGCCTGATGGCAAATGGTCGCCGCCGGAACTCGTGGCGCGGGAGTATGTGTTTCATCCTTCGATCATGGTGGCGGGCGGACGGCCCTTGGTGACGTTTCAGCACGAGGGTCTGCGACGCATTCCGCTCGACCTGGCGGACGATCTCAGCAAACGCGCCGGCGGCGGTTCCGTCATCGGTTACGCAACACTTGCCGACGACGGCTGGCGCACTGGACGAATCGCAAGCGCGGAGGAAATCGCGGTGCGCCGTCGTGGGATGTGGGACAAGCGTGGCACCGGTCGCATGCCGTCTCAGATCGAGCAGTTCGGCTGGCCGGTGATGTTTCGCGATCCGCAGGGCGTCGTGTGGGCGCTGTGGCAGAATGCCAGCCGGCGCTGGGCTTATTGCGCCCGCTGGATGGGCGCGGAGTTCGGCGAAGTAATGGAATGCCGCGGCCCGTTCAACACGCCGCGCTTCGCCGTGAACGCGGAAAAACACGCGCATGCCGGCGCTGTGGATACGGGGTTGCTGTTTCACGCCGCAGCAGCCGGCGGGACGGACCGCGTTCTGTTTGACCGGCTTCGCATCCCGTCGCTTTCCGTTGAGGAAAAGCACGAGGTGCTTTTCCTCGACTCGCTCGAAGTAGCAGCGACAACAGGCGTCGAGTTCAAACTCAACCAGATGTCCAAACCATCGCGCCTGCCTTCGCTCTCACCGCGGGACGACAAACGTGTCGTGTGGCAGCCAAGCGTCCGGAAGCACGGCAACATCTACGTGATGACTTACTCCTCGCCCGTGGACAAGAAGGAACGCGGCACACCGCGCGATCGGTTGGCCATCAGTCATGACGGCGTGCATTTCAAGATGGTGGACAAGCTCCCCGACGGTCTGCCCGATGCCGAGCAGAGATCGGGGCGACCATTGGAGTTCTGGAAAGGCAACACCGCGAACAACGCCCGGCCGTTTTATCCGAATCCTGACACATCCGACCCCGCCAAGAAATTCATTCGCCTTGGTTTTTCTGAAGTGGATCGCGGCACCTACTGGGTGGAGTTCTCCGCAGATGGCAAGACATGGCAAAAAGGCCCCTCCTCCACCGCAGCGGAAGCGTTGCGGGAACGGGGACAGCCCGGCTTCTTTGACCCACGCGACCCGGAACGCCCCATCCGCACCTACAGCCGCGTCTATACCGAGACGGGCCGTTCGTGGGGCGTCGCGTGGACGAAGGACCTGTTGCATTGGGCCGGTCTCGAACATTTGCTCGATCCCGATAATCCCTACGGCCGGCTGCCTGCCGAATCGAAAATCGGCAACACCGGCAAGAGCTATACCATGCGCGGCCAGATCTTCCTTGATTCTGTCGCCGGGAAGAATGAAGACGAGATTTACGCCGCCAGCGTCAAGAAGGCCGAGGGATTGTTTTTTTGCTTCTACTGGCCGGGCAAGCCGGGCCGACCGCTGGCCGATATCGGTCTCGCTGTGAGCCGCGACGGCTTCAACTTCACTCGCGTGAAAAACGGCGAGCGCATCCTGCCGCTCGGACCGCCCGGCGCATGGGACTCCGGCTACATCTTCCAGATGTCGCCGATGCCCGATGGCGAATTGGTGCGCGTGTATTACCGGGGCACCGCGGCCTCGCGCGAAGGTACCGACGGTTTTGAGCACAACCTCACCGAGATCGGGGTCGCCACCATCCGCGTCAACGGCTGGACCTACTACACGCCACGGCCTTCCACTGGGAGCGGAACAGTGACCACCATCCCCATCCGCTCCCCTGCGGGCAAACGAAGGGGCTTGGCGGTAAACCTCGAACTCGATGGACAAGGTGGCGCGATGACGGTAGAGGTGCTCGACGCCGCTACTTGGCAACCGTTGAAGGGCTTTTCAAAGACAGACTGCCGCGCGATGATCAACGGCAGTCTCGCCGCGCCGGTGGTCTGGCTCGGTAGCGAGGTTCTTCCTGATGGACGCGACATCCGCCTTCGTTTCTACCTCACCGGAACCGGCACCCGTCTCTACAGCTTCGGCTTCCGCGATTTATGATGCCAACCATGAGAACATCACGACGAACATTTCTGGGTCAGTGCGCGACACTTGCCTTGCTCCCTCGCGTCCGCGCTGCGACAGAGATGTCGCTGGAAGAAAAAGTTGGACAACTGGTCGTCGCGCGTTTCCCCGACTGGCTGTTGATGGAGAAATACGCCAAGCAAGGCATCATCGGCGGCATGACGCCGTCGCTCACGAAACGGACGCCAGCGGAAGTGGCGGAGTTCACCAATCGTTTCCAACAAATCTCGAAATATCCGCTGCTGTTCGGCTGGGGCGGCATCAGCTACAGCGGTGGCACTGAATTGCGCCTTGGTCAAGCGATGCGACTGGCGGCGACGCGTTCCGCCGAACTTTGCCGGCTCGCAGCGAAGATTGAAGCCACCGAAACACGCGCCCTCGGCTTTCACATCGCCGGTGTTCCCAATCTCGATGTCAACACCAACCCGGCCAACCCGATCATCAACCTGCGCAGCTTTGGCGACGATGTTTCGCTCGTCACCGAGTTGGGAAGCGCGATGTGCCGGGGCACGCTCGAAGGCGGCGCCGCGCCGATTCTGATGCACTTCCCCGGCCACGGCGGTTCCAGCAGCGATTCCCACGTCAGCATCCCTGTCATCAACCGGAGCCTCGCGGAGATGGAGTCGGTGGACCTGAAACCGTTTGCCGAAGTCATCAAGCGCGGTCTGGCGCGCATCATCTGCACCAATCACTGTCACTACCCGGCGTTCGAACCGGAACGCGAGATCCCGGCAACGCTGTCGCGGAAGATCATCACAGGGCTGCTGCGTGAGAAACTGAAATTCGACGGCGTCATCATGTCTGACAGCCTGACGATGCGCGCCATCAAGGACAACTACGGCATCGAAGAAGCCGCTATCGAGACCGTGGCCGCCGGGCACGACATGATTCTTCAAGACTACCACTCCGACCCGCGCATCACGGTTGACGCGCTCGTCCGCGCCGTTCGCAAGGGGCGCATCCCCCTCGCGCAAGTCGAGGAATCGGTCAAGCGCGTCTTGAAACTGAAACGCGAATTGGGGCTGTTCAAGAATCGCTTGGTGGACACCAAGCGCATTCCCGAACTCTTCGCGACAGCAGCGAGCCGCGAGGTCGCCGTCCGCATCGCGCGCGAGAGTGTGACGCTGTTGGAGAAGCGCGGCCTGCCGGTTTCAACGTCGGCGAAGATCGTCGTCATCAGCAACGGCAGCACGGCCACCGTGGACGAGGATACCGCCGTCAAGCACTCGCCGTCGAATCACCATCTCAACGAACAGTTCCGCAAGCGCATACCCGTCGCGCAATCCGTCGTGCTCTCCACCGCGATGAAGCCGGACGAGATCGAGCGCGCGTTTGCTGCCGCACAGCAAGCGGATGTTGTCGTCTTCGGTCTGTTCACGCGCGTCCGAGCCTACGTCGAGGATTCCATCAAAGTTGATAAACCCTACCGCGAACTGATTGCGCGCCTCGCTGGACGGACGCTGGTGCTGCTGAACTTCGGCAATCCCTACGTCATGGCTGACCTTCCCAAGGCATCGGTCGCGCTCTGCATGTTCAGCGATGCTGAGGCGTCCATTGACGCGGCAGTGGACACGCTCTTCGGCGATCTGAAACCGAAAGGCTTGCTGCCCGTTCGCATTTCCGACACCTATCCTTTCGGCTTTGGCTTGCGGGTCTGAAATAGCCAGCGCTATGCGAACGAATCTTCATTTAAGTCTGACGATATTGCTGGTTGCAAGCGTCTTGGAAACGCTGCACGCTGCCACAGCGGACACACAACGGTTCTGCGTCCGCGACTTCGGCGCAGATGGCAGCCACTACAAGCGCAACACGCTCGCATTTCAGAGGGCCATTGACGAGTGTTCCAAACGCGGCGGCGGCGTGGTGGAAGTGCCGAAAGGGACTTACGAACTGGGACGAGTTCACCTGAAAGCCAACGTAACTCTCCGTCTGGCAACGGGGGCCATCTTGACGCCCACGAAAAATCTCGAAGCATTCCCTGCGTTGCGTGGCGACCCTCGGTCATTTTTCCGTCGTGAATCCGGCGAGAGTTCCACCACCTGCCGATATTCGTTGCTTTATGCCTATCGGGCGAACAACCTCACGATCGAGGGAAGCGGAAAGATTGTTGGCGACGGCAAAGCATTTTGGGACCGACGTAACACCGGCGATTTCCCAAAATGGAAAACTTGGGCGCCCGCATTCTACTACAAAGCTCGAAAAGGCCGCCCGTTCCTCATTATGTTGGAGCAATGCGAAAATGTCCGCATCCGTGACATCACGCTGGAGGATGCGCCGGTCTATGGCGCGTTGTTTGCCGGTTGTCGCGGGATGCAGCTTCAGAATGTCACGGTGCGCAACGATCTCGCCGGCCCAAACACTGATGGCTTCCATTTCAGTTCGTGCCGCGATGTCCGCATCACAGGCTGCGACTTCACTTGTGGTGATGATTGCATCGCGATTGACGGCAATTACATGGGGCTGTCCTCGAATTTCACGATTTCGGAGTGCCACTTTTCCACGACCGTGAACGCCTTTCGGATTTTCACCGGATTGTCGCATTTCCTGCCCAAGGAAAGGCCGCGAGAACGGGTCAGCGATATTTGCGCGAGCAATTGCACCGTCCGCGACGCCTCCGGCGTGTTCAACATCGTGGCCGACGGCGGCGACATCGAGCGCCTCAGTTTTTCCAACTTCACCGTGAACATGGAACAACGCGGATGCGCGTTGTTCCTGCTGACCCTTCGCGGCGGGCGCATCCAAAATATCATCTTCAATCACATGGCAATTCGCACCGACGGGATCGGGACCATCTCCGGCGAGGGCGGCGGGCGAATCCGCAACGTTCTACTGGACGGGTTGCTGTATGAAGCCGTGCCGCGCACAAAACTCTACGGCAACGGTTTGCCGGAACCCATTCCGGCGTATTCGGCGGCTCACTACGCGCCGTACAATTTGTTTGTGCGGCACGCCCAAAACCTCAAATTGCGCAACCTGACGGTGGAATGGCAGCAAGGCGACCTCGCCGACTTGCACCAAGTGCCCCACGCAACAAACACTTGGAGTTGCATCCAGTGCCGCAATGTCCAAGGGCTGGACATCGAGGGTGTCGTCTGCGCGCAATTCGGCACTGCTTCTCCGGCGATTTTGCTCGAGGACGTTCAGGACGCAAGGATCACGCAATGCCGAGCGATGGAAGGCACCGGCGTGTTCTTGCGACTGAAAGGGAGAAGCAAAAACATCCGCTTCCTTGACAATGATCTTACGAAAGCCGCAACCCCCTATCAAACGGACAACCCTTCTTCCATTGCGCCGTCCCATAGTCGGGACGGAATTTCACAAGAAAGATAAGCCGTTCCAGCGATTATCACTTCACTGCGGCAAGCGACGCAGGCTGGCGTCGTCCATTTGAAGCACCTCGTCCGCGGTTTGATGAAAGGCGCTGACGCTGAAGACGAGCGCACCCGCGCCGGGCGGCACTTTCACGAAAACCGACAGCCGCGTCCACTCCTTGCCCTCACCCGCTGGCAGACGGTCGTTGCGACTGCCGGCGCTGGTGAGCCACTTGCCGGCAGCGTCCTTCCACTGAATGTGCAGGTTCACTTCGGCTTTGTCGCTGACCCCGCGAGGCGGGACGCGCACGAATACCGAAGCGAGATAGCTTTCACCCGGCTTCACCGACACCGTCTGCATCACGCAACTCGCCTCAGCCCCGCACAATTCGGCGCCGTCTTTTCCGGTGCGCGCCGCGCGCTCAATCCAATGCACCTTGCCGGATGTGTTCGGTCGGAACCAGACGCTCCAGCCTGCCGGCGCTTTTTTACCATCGCGCTCGAAGCCGGGATTTTTCAGCACCTCGACAGCAGCTTCGGGGTGTTCGTGCAACACGAGCACCGCACGCGCGGCGGCAGCGGCTTCAGGGTTCGTTTTCTGACCTGCCATCTGGCGAAGAGCGTCCGCCGCGCCGGGTTGGTCGGCGAGTCGGATCAACATGCCCAGCAGCGAACCGCCCGGCAGGTTGCGCGCGCGTTCTTCAAACACAATGGGGGATGCATGCAGCACGTTGGGTTTGATGACTTCGCGATTCAGTTTCTCCAGCGCAATTTGCGCGTCGAGCGCCCGCTGCACGTCGGCGATTGTCTTCGCCGTCTTCTCCCCGTGATAGGAGTCTGTCCAAGTATTTATGTTGGGTGGTGAGTGAGGTGGGCGAGGCGGGG
>CAZNOK010000049.1:6226-26474 GCA_964574605.1 uncultured Verrucomicrobiota bacterium | reverse complement strand
AAAATCGTGCAGAAATTACATCAGGCGATGGATTCAAATCCCGCCGCCCCGACCATTCCGTTTCGGAATGGTCTCCGCAACGTTGACCCCACCGCAATTTGTCGGTACTCTTGCCGCAACTCATGCTAACGCGAAAACGAATGACGATCTATTATGCAGGCCGCGTGCAGGGTGTGGGTTTCCGCTACACCGTGCGCGAAACGGCTTGCGGCTACGAAGTCACCGGCTTTGTCCGCAACATGGCGGACGGTCGGGTGGAACTGGTGGCGGAAGGCGACGAGGATGAACTGAAAGCCTTCGTGAAGGGAATTCGCGACAACGGTTTGGCGGGATACATCCGGCACGAAGAGACGCATTGGTTGCCGGCGACAGGGGAGTTCGCCGGTTTCGAGATTCGGTTTTGAGATGGACGCAATTCGAACAGAGAACCTGACAAAGAAATACAACCTCGGCTGGGGCCGGGGACGATTGTTGGCGTTGGACGGCCTGAACCTGCAAGTGCGAGAAGGCGAGGTGTATGGTCTCCTCGGCCCGAATGGTTCCGGGAAGAGCACGACGTTGAAGCTGATCCTGAACTTGGTCTGGCCGACATCGGGTACGGCCTGGATTTTCGATGTGCCGTGCGACCGCGTCGTCTCGCGGCTGCACGTCGGGTTCCTGCCGGAGAACCCGTACTTCTACCGCTACCTGACCGGCGCGGAGACTCTGGGCTTTTATGGCCGTCTTTGCGGGATGAACGGCGCGGCATTGCGAAAACGGATTGACGAATTGCTGGAGATGGTGGGATTGACGCGGGCTCGTGACCGGCGGTTGTCGGGATACTCGAAGGGGATGTTGCAGCGGATTGGGCTGGCGCAGGCGTTGGTTCACGATCCCCGGTTGCTGTTGTTGGACGAGCCGACGGCGGGCGTGGACCCGATCGGCAGCAAGGAAATCCGGGATTTGATTTTGCGATTGAAAGCGATGGGCAAGACCGTGTTGCTCAGTTCACATTTGTTGGGACAGGTGCAGGATGTGTGCGACCGGATCGGGGTGTTGAATCTTGGCAAGTTGATTCTGGAAGGTGAAGTGAACCAGTTGGTCAGGGATCAGCATCGACTCAGCATCACGGTGCAGGACCTGTCCGAGAACGCGCGGGCCGCGGTGGAATCGGCGGTGGCAACGGCTGGCGGCAGGGTCGTGTCGGTGGAGCATCCGCAGACGACGCTGGAGACGCTGTTCTTGGACGCGTTGCGCAAGGACGAGCGGGGAGCAGGCGACCATGACTGAGGCGCGACAGGAATGGGTGGGATTCTCGGCGTCGCGAGTCTGGGCGATTGCGGTGAATACGCTGACGGAATCCGTGCGGCAGAAAGTGTATCTGATTCTGATTCTGTTCGCGCTGGTGTTGATTGCGAGCGCGAGCTTCTTCTCGCAATTCGGTTTTGGCGACGCCGGCGAACAAGTGGCGTTGGAGCAGTTGAAGTTCATCAAGGATTTCTGTCTGGGTGCGATCTCGGTGTTTGGGGTGTTGATTGCCATTGTCGGGGCGGCGCAGTTGATTCCGAACGAGTTGGAGAATCGCAGCATCTACACGATTCTGGCGAAGCCGGTGCGGCGATTCGAATTTCTGCTGGGGAAGTACTTGGGGAGCGCGCTGCTGCTGTTGGTGAGTGTGGCGATGATGTCCGCGATGTTCGGCGTGGCGTTGAAGTTCAAGGGCGACAACTACCTGCGGGTGGCGCGCGAGGCGGCCATGCATGGGGAAGACAGAGGCAGCATCGAGGAGGCGGCGCGGCAGGCTGAGCGCATCCGTGCCGCGGTGTACGATCCGGACTTGGTGAAGGCGTTGCTGCTGGCGTACATGAAACTGGCGTTGTTGGCGGCAATCACGCTTCTGGTGTCCACGTTCTCGACTTCGATGGTGTTCAACGTGGCGGTGGCGCTGATGATTTTCTTCGTGGGACATTTGGTCGGCGCCGCGAAGGAGCGATGGGGTGAAAGCGGTGTCGCGCGGTTCCTGCTGGTATTGGCGCCGGACCTGAGTGTGTTCAACGTGGCCGACGACGTCATTCTGGGCCACGCCATCCCGTGGGTATATGTCGCAAAGGTGGCGCTGTACGGCGCGGTGTATTTGGTGGCTGTGCTGGCGGCAGCGCATTTCATTTTCACGGAAAGGGAAATGTAAGCGATGCGCGCGATTCTGTCGGCGCTTCTCGTCTTGCTGGTGGCGGCGTGGGGAACGCTGCCGTTGCAGACGCGGATCGAGGGCCAGCGATTGCGGTTGAAATTCGGCGGCGTGCATGTCACGCGCCAGATGCGCGATGTGATGGGGCAGGGGATGATGATCGGAGTGCTGGCCGGATTCCGCGGTGTGGTAGCGGATTTCATCTGGATTTTGGGTCACGGCGACTGGGAGAGTCGGCAGTGGTTCCAGCAGTACAACAAGATGCAGGTCGCCACGATGTTGCAGCCGGAATCGGTCTTGTTCTGGGATGTTGGTGCGTGGCATATGGCATGGAACATCGGCTATGCCGAGCGCACCGATACCAGCAACTACACGCTCGCCCAAGGCATCAAGCGCGAGAGGGTCTGGCACGAGCGGGCCCGTCAGTTCCTGATGCGCGGGATCCAGAACAACCCGAGTCGTTATAACCTTTACTTTAAGCTCGGTTGGTTGTACGAGCAAAAGTTCAACGACCCATGTTTGGCCGCCGAACAGTATGGATTGGCCGCGCGCTTCGCCGACGCACCGGCGTATGTCGCGCGGATGCATTGCCGCGGACTCGCCGAGTGCGGCAAGCTGGCCGAGGCATACCAATGCTGGAAGAGCCTCTGGTTTCAAGATCACAAGGCAGTCCACCAAAACTGGACCATCGTGGAACGCGAAATCCGCCTTCTCGAAAAGAAGATGGACATTCCCGATTCCCAGCGTATCTTCGCCCGACAACCATCCAAGCCTGAACCGCACTGATGAAATACGCCATTCTCGGAGACATCCACAGCAACCTCGAAGCGTTGCAAGCCGTGCTCGATCACGCGAAGGCACAGAACTGCACCCACTATGTCAGCCTTGGCGACGTCGTTGGCTACGGGCCGAATCCAAGGGAGTGCCTCGAGATCGTTCGCAGCCTGAACTGCCCCGTTGTCATGGGCAACCACGACGAGTATTGCGGCAGCGTCCTTGATCTCACCGGTTTCAACCCGATGGCCTCCGACGCCATCAAGTGGACCCGCGACCAACTCAGCGAGTCTGATCGCGAATGGCTCCGCAACCTCAAGTACTCTCACATTGTCGAGTCATTTACGATTGTTCACGCCACGCTCGACCTGCCCGAAAAATGGGCCTACGTCTTCGACAAACTCGCCGGCGCCGCCAGCATGAACTACCAGCGAACACCGGTTTGCTTCAATGGCCACACGCACGTTCCTGTCGCCTTTGTCCGCACGGCGATGGGCGTTCAAGGCGGCATGTACAACAAGATCAAAATCGAAGTCGGCAGGAAATATTTCATCAACGCCGGCTCGATCGGGCAGCCGCGTGATCGTAACCCGGCTGCCGCCTACGTCACCTACGACCCGGCCAACGGCCTCGTCGAACTGCTGCGCGTCGAGTACGATTTTCGCGTCACCCAGCAGAAGATTCGCGCTGCGGGGTTACCGGAATCTCTCGCCGACCGGCTCGAATATGGCAAGTGAGCGCTGCCCCGCGCATCCTCATCGTCAAACCAAGCTCGCTCGGCGACGTTGTCCACGCGCTGCCAACCGTCGCCCGAATCCGTCGTCGTTTTCCCGACGCCCACATTGCTTGGGTTGTCAACGAAAGCCTCGCCTCGCTCCTCCAACATTCGCCTGTCATCAACGAACTCGTCCCGTTCCACCGGCAACAACTCAGCAAATTCCCCTCGCTTCTGAAACAGCTTCGCGCTGGCAAGTTTAACATCGTCGTTGACTTACAAGGATTGCTCCGCAGCGGCATCATGACGTTCGCCACACGCGCGTTGCGTCGCATCGGCCTCAGCGACGCCCGCGAAGGCTCGCGTATGTTCTACAACGAAATCGTTACGGTTCCGCGCGTTCATGCCGTGGATCGCTATCTGAAGACGGCTGAGTACCTCGGCTGCACTGACGCTGCGGTCGAGTTTCCGCTGGGCGTCGCTGACGCGCCGCGCGAAGGCTGGATTGCGATCAACCCATCCGCCCGCTGGGAGACGAAACTGTGGGGCGTTGAGAGGTATCGTGCGCTGGCGGAACGATTGCCACGCGAGCGCGTTGTGTTCACGGGGTCGGCCAGCGAAGCTGTCTGGATCAACCGATTGTCTGAAGGTTTTACGAGCAAGGCCGGACAAACTGACCTGTTAGAGCTTGCCGAGTTCTACTCGCGTTGTAGTGTCGTCATCACCAACGACAGCGGCCCGATGCACATCGCCGCCGCGGTCGGCACACCGGTCGTTGCGATCTTCGGCCCGACCGATCCCATGCTGACCGGCCCGTATGGCAAACAACACGTCGTCCTCCGGGCCGGTGTACATTGTTCGCCGTGCCTCAAAGATCGCTGTTCGCACCAGCCTTTGATGGAATGCATGGAGAAGATAACGGTTGAGCAAGTGGTGACCGAAATTCAACGGTATCTCTGATGAAACATAATCTGGTGTTACTGTGGACTGTGATGCTGGCAGTCGCTGCGTTGCTGCCGCGCGTGGAAGGTGACGAGACGTACTCCCAGATCGACCGGCATGCGCTTGCCGCTGCTCAAAATGAGGAGGAGTCTGTGGCGAAATTGGCGAGCTATCTGGCGCGTCCCTGCAAGACTGATATCGAGAAGACACGGGCAGTGTACCGCTGGGTGACTGACCGCATTGCCTATGACTTTGATGCGTTTCGCAGGGGAAGCAAGCGCAACGACCCGCCCGCAACAGTGCTGTCAACTCGCAAGGCCGTTTGCGAGGGGTATGCCAGCCTCTTCGCTGATCTGTGCGGACGGATGGGGCTTGCGGTTGCCAAGGTCAGCGGTTTCGGGAAAGGGTTTGGATATCATTCCGGCCGAACATTCACGCGAATGAACCACTCGTGGAACGCCGTTCAGATTGACGGCAAATGGCGGTTGATTGACTCGACATGGGGCGCCGGTTCCATTCAGCAGGGCAAGTTCGTCAAGCGGTTCTCCGAGTTCTTCTTCCTGACTCCGCCGGACAAACTCATCTTCACTCATTATCCCGAAGAAGACCGTTGGCAACTTCTCGACACGCCCGTCACGCATCAGCAATTCGAGCAGCAACCGAGAGTTTCGCAGGAATTGTTTGAGTTGGGTGTGTCTGTGAAAGACCTCCGTAATGCCATGGGCGAGGAAGCATTCAGAGATTTCGTAAAGACCTACTCACATCCCGGCGTCAACACGTCCATTATCTCCGCGCCCGTCGCTTTGTATCTGCGATCGGGCACACAGTACAGCTTCGATCTGAAATCTGCCGACTATTCGAAGATTACTCTGATCAGTGGCGGTAAATGGCAGCCGTTTCAACAGGATGGAAATGCTTTTCGTTACACGGGGGCGTTGCCGCGAGGACCGGTGAAGATCGCCGGCATGCTGAAAGAGGGAGACAGCCGATACCATACGTTTCTTGAATATTTTGTGAGATAGGGACTCGCTAAACGTTTCCTTGCGTGATGAAGACAGTTTCGCTACCGTCTCCGCGCCATGACCGAACTCGAACAACAACTACAGTCCATCCACACCGAGGCCGAGGCCGCCATCGCGGCCTGCGCCGATGCGCCGGCATTGCTTCAGATCAAGGCGAAATACATCGGTCAGCAAGGCGCGGTCACCGCGACGCTCAAACAACTCGGCACGCTGCCGAAGGAAGACAAACCACGCATTGGCAAACTCGCCAACCAGGTCAAGACCGCGCTAACGGCTGCCATCGAAGCGAAGCAGGCCGACCTCGAAACGAAAGCCGCCAGCAGCGGTCCGGCGATTGACACCACCTTGCCCGGGCGCCGGCACCCCGTCGGACACCAGCATCCACTCACGCAGGTTTTCGAGCAGACCGTCGCCATTTTTCGTCGAATGGGTTTCGCCGTCGAGGACGGCCCGGAAATCGAGGACGAATGGCATTGTTTCGACGCGCTCAACACGCCTGCGGATCATCCCGCGCGCGACATTCAGGACACGCTCTACGTTGACCTGCCGGCAGGCGAGCGCGGTCGTTATCTGTTGCGCACGCACACGTCGCCCGTCCAGATTCGCACGATGTTGAAACGCAAACCGCCCATCCGCATCGTCGCTCCGGGACGCGTGTTTCGCCGGGACAATCCCGATGCGACACACAGCCCAACGTTCCACCAGATCGAAGGATTGTATGTTGACACGAATGTGACCGTCGCCGACCTGAAAGGGACCGTCGAGTTTTTCTTCAAGCAACTGCTCGACCCCGATACGAAGGTCCGGTTCCGTCCGCATTTTTTCCCATACACCGAACCGAGCTTCGAGATTGACCTGAGCACGCCGCATTTCCGCGCCCGCGGCAAGGAATGGATCGAGATTGCCGGCTGCGGCATGGTTGACCCGAACGTTTTCAAGGCGGTCGGATATCCCGACGACGCTTACACCGGCTGGGCGTTCGGCTTCGGCATCGAACGCCTCGCGATGGTTCAGTACGGTATCACCGACATCCGCCTGTTCACGGAGAACGACGCGAGGTTTCTGGAGCAGTTCTAACGAAATAAGGAGACACCATGACAACAACGAATGACAACCTGAAAGCGGCGTTTGCGGGCGAGAGCCAGGCGAACCGGAAGTATCTGGCGTTTGCGAAGAAGGCGGAGAAGGACGGGTTCCCGCAAGTCGCGCGCTTGTTCCGCGCGGCGGCAGAGGCGGAGACGATTCACGCGCACGGCCATTTGAACGCAATGGGCGTTGTCCGTTCGACGGTCGAAAACCTGCAGGACGCAGTCGCGGGCGAGACGTACGAGTTCAAGGAGATGTATCCGCCGATGTTGGACCAAGCGAAGAAGGACAACCACCGCGCGAAGACGATGTTTGCTTATGCGCTTGGTGCCGAGGAAGTCCACGCCAAGCTGTATGCGATGGCGCTGGCGGCGGTCAAGGCAGGACACGACCTCGACGGTGCGGCGATTTACCTGTGTCCGGTGTGCGGCCATGTTGAGATCGGAAAGCCGACCGCCAAGTGCCCGATTTGCGGGCTGCCCGCGGAGAAATACGAGTTAGTCAAGTGACATGAAATTCACCTACAACTGGCTGAAACAGTACGTTGACTTTGATTGGTCGCCGCAGGAATTGGCCGAGAAATTGACGTTTGCCGGAATCGAGGTCGAGGATGTGCAGTCGTTCGGCGGAAAGATCCCCGAGCAAGTCGTCGTCGCGCAGGTTCTGTCCAGCGAGAAACATCCGAACGCCGACAAGCTGACAGTTGCCCGCGTCAATGACGGCAGCATGGAGCGCCAGATTGTTTGCGGCGCGAAGAACTACAAGGCCGGCGACAAGGTGCCGCTGGCGTTGCCCGGCGCAACGCTGGGGCCGGGATTTACGATCAAGGAGTCGAAGCTGCGCGGCATCGTGTCGCAAGGAATGATGTGCTCCGCCGAGGAACTCGGTTTGCCAAAGGGCGAAGACGGGCTGTTGATTCTGCCGGCAGACGCGCCGGTAGGAAAGAAATTCGCGGACTATGTCGGGCCGGGTGACACGGTGTTCGATATTGAAGTGACGCCGAACAGACCGGATTGGCTGAGCGTCATCGGTATCGCGCGTGAGGTTGCGGCTATGACCGGAAATCCGCTCAAGTTGCCGGATGTGTCCTTCGCGGAGAGCGGGGAGGTTCAGGCTAGCGTGAGAGTGGATGCGCCGGAGTTGTGTCCGCGATACACGGCGCGGCTGATTCGTGGCGTGAAGATAGTCCCCAGTCCGGCATGGATGAAACAAGCTCTCGAGAAGATTGGGCTACGTTCGATCAACAACGTGGTGGACGTGACGAATTACGTGTTGATTGAGTGTGGACATCCGTTGCACGCTTTCGACTACAGCTTGCTGGGAGGCCATCAAATCATCGTTCGCCGCGCCACGAACGGCGAGCGGTACGAGGCGATTGACGACAGCAAGCACGAGTTGACCTCGGAGATGCTGGTGATCGCCGACGCGGAGCATGTGGTGGCGTTGGCCGGCATCATGGGCGGCAAGAACAGCGAGATCAACGACGCAACGACCGATGTGTTGTTGGAGGCAGCGTACTTCAACCCGCCGAACATCCGCCGAACATCGAAGCGACTCGGCTTGGCGAGCGATTCCAGCTACCGGTTCGAACGGGGAACAGACATTGAAGGTCTCGTGTTCGCTAGCAATCGCGCCGCATCACTGATTCAGCAGCTCGCCGGCGGGCAGGTTGCTGGCGGGATGATTGACGCGCTGGCAAAGCCTATCGAGAAACGGCGAGTGGCCTGCCGATACGCGCAGGTGAGCCGGTTGCTTGGCGTCGAAGTTCCCGCGGCGACCGTGAAAACGATTTTTGTTGGACTGGGGCTGAGTGTCGTCAAGGACGACGCGACGGCTTGCAGCGTGGAGGTGCCGACATTTCGCGTGGACTTGGAGCGCGAGGCGGATTTGATCGAGGAAGTATGCCGTATTTATGGCGTGGAGAAGATCCCGGCGACGATGCAACCGAGCACAGCGCAGGTATCGGAGTTCGATGCTGAATGGGATTCGCGACGCCGCGTGCGGGAAGCGCTTAACGCGCTCGGCTTCCACGAGGCGCAGAACCAGACGATGGTGGCCGATGGCGCGGCGAAGCTTCAGAACCCGCTGAGCAGCGACATGACGGCGTTGCGGTCGTCGCTGGTGCCGGGATTGCTGGCGAATCTGCGGACAAATGTGTCGCGTCACCAGTACGACGTGAGATTGTTTGAGATCGGGCGTGTGTTCGCTTCGGATGGCAAAGAGTCGCTGAAGTTGGCGCTGGCAGTGACTGGCCGTCGTGCGCCGGGCGACTGGGAGCGCACGGAGAAGGTTGACTATTTCGATTTGAAGGGTGTGCTGGAGGCACTCGGCGCGACCGCAGAGCTTCGCGAGATTCCTGCAGCGCAGGCGCGAAGGATGGATTTGCGCGATGCCGTATTTGTGACCGAGGTGGATTTGCCGTCGCCATCGAAGGCGGAGAAACAATTCCGCGAGTTGCCGCGGTTTCCGTCGGTGGTGCGCGACATGGCGATGGTGGTCCCGGAAGAATTGCGTCACGCGGACGTGATGGTGGCCATTGAAAAATGTCGCAGCAAAGACTTGGAATCGGTCGATTTATTTGATATCTTCCGCGGTGGACAGATTCCCGCGGGGAAGAAGTCCATGGCGTACTCGTTGACGTTCCGCGCCGACAGGAACCTGACCGACGCGGAGGTCAACGCGGCGCATGAACAAATGAAACGGCAGTTGCAGAAGATGCTGCCGTGTGAAATACGTGAGAGCTGACAGGTAGAGGCAGGGTTGAAGTGAAAAAAAACATCGAAAAGATGGTTTACCACTTGCAGTTGCAAGGGCAGTTGGATTATATATGTGCCGGAGCGGGCACGGATGGCTCCGCAGGTTCTTTGGAAGTGTGGCAATTGCGAAATACCCTGCCATGTACGTGACGAACGAAAATTCTTTGAGCCAACACCGTTAGTAAACGGAGCTCGGAGTTCGGTTGCCAGCGGCACACCCCGCAAGGGGCAGCCAGAAAACAACCGACAGAGCACCCCTTTATCGAGGGGTTCAAAGATACCGTTCAAACGGCAACGGCGGGGTATTTCATCACCGCCTGCCTCGGTCAGCGAACAGAACACGCAGTGGTCATGACCGAGAACCTATTCAATCGGCAGCCAGAGAAAACCGCCCCCAAAGCGGCTGCTGAAGGTCATACTCCCACCGCACCACTCGCTACGCGGATGCGTCCGCAGACTCTCGACGAGTTCGTCGGACAGCAACACATCCTCGCCCCCGGCAAACTCCTCTGGCGCGCCATCAAAGCTGACCGCATCAGCTCGATCATCCTGTACGGGCCGCCGGGCACGGGCAAGACCACCCTTGCCACTGTCATCGCCAACGCGACGCAGTCGAAGTTCGAGAGCCTGAGCGGCGTCGAGTCCAACGTGGCCGACATGCGGCGTGTCATCGCCACCGCCGCAAACCGACTTGCCAACACCGGTCAGCGCACCATCCTGTTCATTGACGAGATTCACCGCTTCAACAAAGCCCAGCAGGATGTGCTTCTGCCTGATGTTGAGAATGGCACCGTGCGGCTCATCGGCGCAACGACACACAACCCGTTCTTCTACATCAATTCGCCGCTCGTCTCGCGCTCGCAGATTTTTGAACTGAAACCGCTGACTCCCGTGGACATCACGACGCTGTTGCGGCGCGCAGTCGAGCAGGAGAAATACAAGGCCGACGACGCTGCGCTCGATTTCCTGGCGACCGCCTGCGATGGGGATGCGCGCAAGGCGCTGAACGCGCTTGAGGTCGGAGCGCTGACCACGCCCGGAGGCCGCGTCACGAAAGCTGTTGCGGAGGAGTCCATCCAGAAGAAGGCGGTCGTGTACGGCGCGGACGAGGACGAGCATTACGACACGATCTCGGCGTTCATCAAATCCATGCGCGGCAGTGACCCGGACGCGGCGCTCTATTGGCTGGCGAAAATGGTCGTGGCGGGTGAGGACCCCCGGTTTATCGCGCGACGCATCACGATTCTCGCGTCGGAAGACATCGGGTTGGCGGACCCCATGGCGTTGGTTGTGGCGGTGGCAGCCCATCACGCGGTCGAGTTCATTGGCTGGCCGGAAGGGGAACTGCCGTTGGCGGAGGCGACCGTCTATTGCGCGACAGCGCCGAAGTCGAACGCGAGTGCCAAAGGCATCTGGGACGCGAAGGCTGACGTGGAGCAGGGGCGGACATTGCCGGTGCCGGAACATCTCCGGGACACGCACTACAAGGGCGCGGCGCGTCTTGGGCACGGCAAGGGCTACAAGTATGCGCACGATTTCGAGGGACACATCGTCGAGCAGGAGTACGTGCCGACGACGAAGAAGTATTACGAGCCGGGCGATCAAGGTTTTGAATTGAAGGTCCGCGAGCGGATCGAGAAATGGAAACAGCAACTACAAAAACAAAAGTAGAAGTCCGACAGGAGATCCGCGCGAGATTGGCGTCGCTGAGACCTGGTGAAGCGCACGCCCGGAGCGCCGCGGTGTGCCGGTATGTCGCGCTGATGGCTGAGATGACCAGCGCCGAGTGGGTGATGGGGTACGTATCGTTCGCGACGGAGGTGCGCACGCATGAGTTGCTCCGTTCGCTGCTGACGGAAGGGCGGCATGTGTGTGTGCCAAGTTTTGATCCAGTGGGGCAGCGATACATCTGCTCGGAGTTGAAACAGTTTGACGGGGATCTGAAGGAAGGGAGTTTGGGCATTTTGGAACCCAGGCACGGCGCCGTTCGGCCAGTTCATCCAGAGAAGCTGGATGCGTGGTTGGTGCCGGGCTTGGCATTTGATGAACACGGAAATCGGGTTGGCCGAGGGATGGGGTACTTCGACCGGCTCCTGTGTGGAGCGCGGGGGTTGAAGATCGGGTTGGCCTATGATTTCCAGTTGTTAACACAAATTCCAGCGGAGCCGCACGACATTCGTCTGGACTATGTCGTGACCGAAACCAAAGTCGTGCGCTGCAAAAGGACTGATCAATGAACGAGATCATCATCGGCCTCGTCGCATTGCTGCTCGGCGCAGCATTCGGCTGGGGCCTCTTCTGGTTGCGCGCTCGGACGCAGCCCGGCCGTGCGGGCAACGTGCTGGCCAGCGCGCAGTCGGAAGCCCAAAACATCCTGCGCGACGCCCGCGCCGCAGCGCAGGAACAGATACTGAAGACGCGCGAAGACCTCGACCGCGAAATGCGCGAGCGGCGACAGGAGATGTCCGAAACTGATCGTCGGCTAACGCAACGGGAGGCGACTCTCGACCGAAAGGCCGAATCGCTGGACCGGAAATCGGAGGAAACGGTGAAACAAGAACTCGCGATGGTCGAGCGCGAGCGCGAGTTGCACAAACTGCAGACCGAGTTGGACGAGTTGAAGCGACTCTCTCAGGTGGAACTGCAGCGGGTTTCCGGGTTGAGTGCCGAACAGGCGAAGGCCATGTTGCTGTCTCAGGTGGAGGACGAAGTGAAAGCCGATGCCGCCACAATGACGCGTCGGCTACTGGAAGGCGCGAGAGAGAACGCCGAGCGCGAGGCTCGGCGTGTGATCGGCATGGCGGTCGAGCGTTGCGCCTCCAACCACGTGCAGACAGCGACGACCTGCACATTGACACTGCCCAGCGAGGAGATGAAAGGCCGTATTATTGGTCGCGAAGGACGGAACATTCGGGCATTCGAGGCCGCGACCGGCATTAACGTCTTGATTGATGATACGCCGCAGGCCGTCGTGCTCAGCGGGTTCGATCCCGTGCGGCGCGAGGTGGCGAAGATCACGTTGGAACGGCTCGTGGCCGATGGACGGATCAATCCGGCCCGCATCGAGGAGGAAGTCGGCAAGGTGACGGCGGAGTTGGACGAGACGATCCGTCAAGCCGGCGAAGACGCCATCGCGCGCACGGGCGTTGTCGGCGCGCATCCCGATCTTGTGCGGATGCTTGGTCGCTTGAAGTTTCGGCATAGCTACGCGCAGAACGTTCTCGACCATTCCATCGAGGTGTCGCATTTGGCGGGCATGATTGCCGCCGAGATGGGATTGAACCAGCAACTGGCAAAGCGCATCGGCCTCTTCCACGATGTCGGCAAGGCTGTGGACCACGAGGTCGAAGGCTCCCACGCTGGCATTGGATCGAGTCTTCTGAGGAAGTTCGGCGAATCGGATGAAGTTTGCCAGGCCGTGGCGTCGCACCATCACGAGACGGAGACGCTGACAATCTACGGCACACTCACCAGCGCTGCCGACGCGATCAGCGCCTCGCGGCCCGGCGCCCGCAGCGAAAGCATGGAACTCTACGTCCAGCGTTTGGAAAAGCTCGAAACACTGGCCAATAGTTTTCCGGGGGTCGAAAAGAGCTACGCGCTCCAGGCCGGTCGCGAGATTCGCGTATTGGTTCAACCCAGAAAGGTCAACGATGGTGAAGCCATTGAGTTGGCGCGTCAAATCGCGCGCAAGATCGAGCAGGAGCTACAGTACCCCGGCCAGATCAAAGTCACTGTTGTCCGCGAAACCCGCGTTCTGGAGTATGCAAAATGAAGATTCTTTTCATCGGCGATATCGTAGGTAGCCCTGGTCGGCAAGCCGTCGCGGCGATTGTGCCGCGGCTGCGTCAGGAACGGGGCGTGGAGTTTGTCGTTGCGAATGGCGAGAACAGCGCCCACGGCGCGGGGTTGACGGAGGCGACCGTGGAGGCGCTGTTGGGCGTCGGCGTGGATGTCATCACCACCGGCGATCACGTCTGGGACCAGAAAGGCTTCGAGAAAGTCATCGAACTCCAACCGCGGGTGCTACGACCGTTGAATTATCCGGCGGGAACACCGGGCCGCGGTTCTGCTGTTGTCACCGGCGTGGCAGTTATCAGTCTGGTGGGCCGCGTTTACATGCCGGCGTGCGAATGTCCGTTCCGAACCGCACAGAGCGAGGTCGCGAGGCTGCGTCAACAGACCAGGATCATTATCGTTGATCTACATGCCGAGGCGACGAGCGAGAAGATGGCGATGGGTTGGTTTCTTGACGGGCAAGTCAGTGCAGTCATCGGCACGCACACGCACGTCCCGACTGCCGATGAACAAATTCTACCGAAGGGCACCGCGTTCATCAGCGACGCCGGCATGACCGGGCCGCACGACTCGGTTCTCGGCCGTGACAAAGAGGCTGTGATCCGTCGGTTCCTCACGCAGATGCCGCAGCGGCTTGAAGTGGCGGAGGGTAACGTGTTGCTCAATGGTGTCATCGTGGACGTGGACGAGAGCACCGGGCTGGCGCGCAGCATCGAACGAGTGCGTACAGCGTGATAACTATGCTCTGTCATTCTGAGCGAAGCGAAGAGCCTCACAGCCGATGCGGACCAACTGTGCGAAGATTGCGAGGCCCTTCGCTTCGCTCAGGGTGACAGACTGTCCGGTATGATTATCCGCGCCAAGTTTATCCTGCCGATGGGCGGTCCGCCGATTCGCGACGGCGCCGTCACGGTTGAGGGTGACCGCATCGTTGCGGTGACAGGTTCCGGTAAGCTTCCGGATATAGACTTGGGGGATGCGGTGTTGTTTCCGGGGCTGATCAACGCGCATTGCCACCTCGACTACACCGACATGGTCGGTCTGGTTCCGTGGCGCGGCGATTTCCGGGACTGGATTCTCCAAATCACGACGTTGAAGAAGCGGTGGACGAGAAACCAATATGTCGCCTCGATGAATCGCGGTCTTGCCGAATTGTCGCGCACCGGCACGACGAGCCTAGTGAACATCGAGTGTTTTCCGAAGCTGGTGGCGCGTCTGGCGCCGACGCCGTTGCGGGTCTGGTGGTGTGTGGAGTTGCTCGACCTGACGTGGAGCCAGGAGTCTCGTCAGATGGTTGAGGAGGCGGCACGGTGGTTGGAATCGCAGGCGTACCGTGGCCTCGCACCGCATGCTCCTTACACGACGAGCGCGCCGCTGTACCGGCTTGCGGTGCGCGTTGCGCGGGAGCGCGGCTGGCTGTTGACGACACACGTTGCCGAGGCACGGAGAGAAGTGGCACTGGCGGAACTTGGCGTGCTTGGGCCGAATTGTCTGCTGGCACACGCGAACCACCTCGACGAAGCAGAGGTGAAAGCCGCAGCGGAGTCAGGCACAAGCGTGGTGCATTGTCCGAGGGCGCACCGGTTCTTTCAACGCGAGCCGGCGCCGTGGGAGCTGTGGCGGCAATACGGTGTGAATGTGTGTCTCGGCACCGACAGCTTGGCGAGCAACGAGTCGCTCGACATGCGCGCGGAGATGCGCGCATTGAGCCAGTTTCCGGCGCGGGAAGTGTTGGAGATGGCGACGGTGAACCCGGCACGGGCGTTGAATTGTGCTGAGAAATCTGGCAAGATACAGGTGGGTGGCTGGGCCGACCTGGCTGCCGTGCCGCTCGACGGCGACCCGTATGAGTCGGTCGCGCGGTCGGAGAAGCCGATCTGCTTCTCGATGGTCGGCGGAAAGGTGGTGTTGCAATGAAATCGGTGGCGCTGGTAGTGAGCGCGTGGCTGCTGTGCGGAGGCCTGAACGCAGGAGAGAAACCAAAATACACACAGGAACATCTCGACAGCTTGTTCCAACAGGCAGTGATGCTCTCGCAGGTGGGTTTGTACGAGGAGGCGGAGGCGCGGTGCAAGACGATCTTGTCGCAGATGCCCGATCAGCCGACGGTGAAGAAACTACTTCAGGACATTCAGGAGAAACAACAACGGCTGAAGAAGAATGACCCGTCGGCAGAAGCCAAGAAGGGGTTGGAGAAGGAGTTGAGCGCAATCGTGCTGCCTGAGGTGGAGTTCCGCGAAGCGGCGATTAGTGACGTGGTCGCCTACCTGCGGCAGGAAAGCAAGAAGTACTCGAAGGACAAAACGGAGATCAACTTTGTGCTGGTGTTGCCCGAAGGAAAGACCCCGACGCTGACGTTGGCGTTGCGGAAGATTCCGATGTCGGAAGTGTTGCGCTACATCACGGTATTGACCGGACTGCAATGCCAGATAGACCCGCACGCCGTGGTGATTTCGCCGCCATTGAAGCTTGCTCCCGCCAAATCGAATGCGAACACTCCGTGACACGCTCGACGCGGAATTGAAACAACTTCGTGCCGACAGTCTGTACCGCGAGTTGCGTCGCATAGACTCCGCCCAAGGGCCGCGCGTCAACGTCAGTGGACGCGATTTGCTGAACTTTTCCAGCAATGACTACCTTGGACTTGCCAATGATCCCGCGCTGAAACGCGCGGCAGCGAAGGCAATCGAGCGTTGGGGCGTCGGCGCAGGCGCATCGCGGCTCGTATGCGGGAACCTCGCGCCCTACGAGGAACTCGAAACGAAGCTGGCAACGTTCAAGCGCAAGGAAGCAGCCATCGTGTTTGGGAGTGGTTATGCCGCCAATGTTGGCACGATTACGGCGCTCGTGGGGAAGGGCGATGTCATCATCCTCGACAAACTCGATCACGCGAGCATCATTGATGGCGCACGGCAGAGTGGCGCGACGATCCGTGTTTATCCGCACAAAAACATGAAGAAGCTTGAGGCATTGTTGCAGGGCGCGACGGGCCGGGTTCTAATTGTGACGGAGACGGTCTTCTCAATGGATGGGGATCTAGCGCCATTGGCGGAGATCGTGGCGTTGAAGGAGAAATACGGGGCGTGGTTGATGGTGGACGAAGCGCACGCCACCGGCGTCTTCGGCGCAGGCCGTCGCGGACTGGCGGAGGCGCTTGGGGTCGAGGATCAGATTGACGTGACGCTGGGAACACTGAGCAAGGCGTTGGGTTGTGTCGGAGGCTACGTCGTCGGAAGCCAGACGTTGATTGATTTTCTTCGCAACCGCGCGCGCAGCCTTATCTACTCGACTGCGTTGCCGCCTGCGATGTGCGCTGCTGCTGCCGCGGCGGTGGACTTTGTGATGAGCGACGAAGGTGCGCGCCGTCGTGACCGGCTGTGGGCGAATGTTCGCGCGTTGGGCGCGCAAAGCCCAATTCATCCTGTGATTGTCGGCGACGAGACGGCGGCGGTCGAGTTGTCGCAAAAGCTCCTCGACCGCTGCATTTTCGTCCCAGCCATCCGATATCCAACGGTACCGAAGAACAAGGCGCGGCTGCGTGTCACGGTAAGCGCGGCGCACACGCGCGAAGATGTTGAACAGTTGTTGTCTGTTGTGGGAGCGGCATTCCTGCCGCGATCTTCCAATTTGGACAGTAGCGGTCGCGGCAGGAATGCCGCTCCCACACAGCCGGCACCGCATTCGGGTGATTTGCGGAAAGGAGGCATTTCGATTTCCGGCGAATGCTGTTTTATCACAACTTGCACGAAAGGGAAGCGACCACTGCTGGCTGATCCTAATGCAGCAAAGGTGGTGATTGATGCTCTATGCTGGTTGCGTGACCAAGGGCGGATCCGTCTTCTGGGGTTTGTGGTCATGCCAGATCATGTGCACGCGGCATTCGCGCTCCGGTCGCGGCAGGAATGCCGCTCCCACAGTGCTCCGTCACAAGCGCCAATGCTCAGTGGGAGCGACATTCCTGTCGCGACGTTGCCCGAGATCATGCGAGCGTGGAAGGGGTACGCCCGCCATGAGATTCGACGGAAGGTTGATCCTGATTTCTGCTGGCAGGATGGTTATTACGACACGTTGTTGCGGGACCGTCACGACTTTGAGGAACACTTGGACTACATGCACGACAACCCCCGGCGAAAAGGTTTGGTCGGCTCCGCTGAGAAATATCCATTCTCCACGGCACACCCGGATTACGAGAAGGAAATTGACTGGGCATGGTTGGAAGGAAACGAGGAGCCGAAATGAAATTGGCTGACCAAGATCATCGCTATCTCTGGCACCCGTTCACGCAAATGAAGGACTGGATGGGGGAGGAGCCGATCATCATCGCCTCGGCGGAAGGCGCGGTGCTGCGTGACACGCAAGGGCGCGAGTATCTCGATGGCAATTCGTCCATCTGGACAAACCTTCACGGGCACAGGCATCCAACGATCACCGCGGCGATCAAGGCGCAACTCGACCAGATTGCGCACTCATCTTTTCTTGGCCTCTCCAACCTGCCGGCCATCGAGTTGGCGGAGCGACTCTGCAAGCTGACGGAACTGGACCGCGTCTTCTACTCCGACGATGGCTCGACCGCAGTGGAGGTGGCAATCAAAATGGCGCTGCAATACTGGCAGCACCAAGGGCAGCGGCAGCGCACGAAGTTTGTTGCGTTTGCCGACGCGTATCACGGCGACACACTGGGTGCAGTGAGCGTTGGCGGCATTGACCTATTCCACGCCGTGTTCAAGCCATTGTTGTTCGACGTTGTTCGCGTGTCCCGAATCGAGGAGTTGCCGCTCGGCGACGATGTCGCCGCCGTTGTCATCGAGCCGCTGATCCAAGGCGCGGCCGGCATGAAGCTGTGGCCAAGAGGGATGTTGGCCGAGTTGCGGCGGTGGTGCGAGAAGACTGGCGCTCTGCTGGTCGCCGACGAGGTGATGACCGGTTTTGGCCGCACCGGCACAATGTTCGCCTGCGAACAAGAGGGAGTACGTCCAGACATGATGGCGGTCGCAAAAGGTCTAACCGGCGGTTATCTGCCGCTGGCGGCCACGTTGACGACGGCAGGGGTTTTCAACGCGTTTCTTGGCGAGTACGGTGAGTTCAAAACGTTTTTCCACGGACACAGCTACACCGGCAACCAGCTCGGCTGTGCGGCGGCGTTGGCGAGTTTGCGGGTATTCGAGGAGGAGGGGACGTTGCAGAAGTTGTCAGTTCTCAGTCATCAGTTGTCAGATGGACTGGAACGCTGTCGCACACTTGCGCAAGTGTGCGATGTGCGGCAGATCGGGTTCATCGGTGCGGTCGAGATCGGGCCGTACCCGTTGGAAGAGAAGATGGGAATCAAAGTCTGCGCCGAAATGCGGAAGCGCGGCGTGCTGACACGTCCTATTGGGAATGTAATTGTGCTGATGCCGCCATACTGCGTGACGAGTGAGCAGTTAGCTCGGATGACAATGGTGTTATACGACTCGCTGCGCGCCTAGTTCCAGCCGAGTTCCGCGAGGCGGTCCTCGTCAATGCCGAAATGGTGACCGACTTCGTGAACGACAGTGCGCGCGACTTCGTAGCGCAGTTCCTCCGGATCGTCGAAGTCCTCCAGCAATGGTTGCCGGTAGATGATGATGCGATCGGGGAACGCACTGTATTCGCTGGTGCGTTCCGTGAGTGGTGTGCCCTCGTAAAGGCCGTAGATGGTTTCGTCCTCCGGTACACCAAGATCGTCGAGTAACTCGTTGCCCGGTTCGTTTTCGATCACGAGTTGGACGTTACTGATGAGCTGTTGGATTTCGGCGGGGATGAGTTTCAGGCCGTCGTTCACAAGTTTCTCGAATTCTCGATCCGACATCCGCATACGGCCAGTGTAGGAAGCCGCAGGGAAAATGCAAGCCGACTGATCATGCATCATGAGGCGCACAGACGATTGCGGTAGTCGCGCACGGAGAGACCGAACATCATCTGCCCCGCGATAATGCCGTCGTAGTCTTCCCAGTCGGTGGCAGAGGCGGGTTTCTGTTCGCCCGCCCGCCCGTGAACCAGATGCAGGTGCCCAGGACCGTACGGTAACAGAAACTGTTCGGAGCGTAAACGTCATGCGCAAAGTACTCGGAATTGTTTGCGCATTCGATGGTTGTTTCCGCTGCCCTGCTTGTCGTAGGCTGCCGACAGAACAAACGAGGATTGTATGGATCAATTCAGAAAATGTTTGCCGCATCACTTGTCCAGCTTTGCGCTGGCACTCGCGATACTGGCTGCTCCTCGACTGGCATCGGGCGCTGAGAAGCCTCAACAACGTTGGTCAACGGAAAGGGCAAACCAGTGGTACAAGAACCAACCGTGGCCCGTCGGCTGCAATTACATCCCGTCCAGCGCCATCAATCAGATTGAAACATGGCAGGCCGAGTCGTTCGACCCAAAGACGATTGATCGCGAACTGGGCTGGGCCGAGGACTTGGGGTTCAACACCGTGCGGGTTTTCCTGCACGACTTGGTATGGGAGGCCGATCCATCGGGCTTCAAGACGCGGCTTGGACAATTCCTTGATCTCTGCCGGAAACACCATATGCGCGCCATCGTCACGTTTTTCACAAACGGTTGTTATGGTTACATGGGAGAGCCGACGCTGGGCAAACAACCCGATCCCACGCCCGGAGTTCACAATTCCGGCTGGGTGCAATCTCCCGGTGCCGTCAACGTCAACGACCCCACAAAATGGGGCCGCCTCGAAACATACATCAAAGATGTGGTGGGCGCCTTCGCGCAAGACGACCGCATTCTGATGTGGAGCCTCTACAACGAGCCGGAGAGCACCAAGAAGGGCGCCAAGAGTCTGCCTCTGTTGCGCAAGGTGTTTGAATGGGCTCGTAGCGTGAACCCTTCCCAGCCGTTGACAGCGCCCATCTGGAAATTCCCGAACAGCCGAAGCACCGCTTTGGATATCGTGTGTTTTCTGGGAGAGAATTGCGACGTGATGACGTTTCATTGCTATGGGGAGCCGGACGAAGTGAAG
>CAZNOK010000049.1:0-6216 GCA_964574605.1 uncultured Verrucomicrobiota bacterium | reverse complement strand
GCCTTTGGTCGCCCAATGGTGTGCACCGAATACATGGCACGTACGCGCGGCAGCACGTTCCAGAACACGTTGCCCATCTACAAGCGCGAGCGGGTTGGAGCAATCAGCTTTGGCTTGGTGGCAGGGAAGATGAACACGCACTTTCCTTGGGGAAGCAAGGAGGGGGCGCCGGAACCGAAGGTCTGGTTCCACGATATTCTCCGTCGCGACGGGACACCTTTCGACCCGCAGGAAATCGCACTGATCAAGCAACTCACCGGCTACAAACGCTGAAGTAGATTCATGTGCACTGCAAAGCGTCTCTTGAGCCATTGGATCGCGATCCCCGTGGTCATCCTAGGGCTTGCGGCCGGAACTTCTTGGGGGACTGAAACCATGCGCAAAACACCATTCGGCAAACTCGATGGCCAAGCCGTTGATCTCTATACGCTCACAAACACATCAGGCGTGGAGGTTGCGATCTCCAACTACGGCGGAATCATCGTGTCGCTCAAGGCGCCCGACCACAACGGCAAGCTGGCCGATGTCGTACTCGGCTTCGACACACTCGACGGCTACCTCCGGCAACACCCGTATTTTGGCGCGACCATCGGGCGATACGCCAACCGCATTCACCGCGGCAGGGTCGTGTTGGACGGCGTCGAATACAGGCTGACGCGAAACGAAAACGAAAATCACCTACACGGAGGACTTCGTGGGTTCGACAAAGTGTTGTGGAATGCCGCGACCGCATCGCGCGGTAAGGAACCGGCCTTGATGCTGCAATACCTGAGCAAGGATGGCGAAGAAGGCTATCCGGGTAACTTGAACGTTACCGTCACATTTACCCTGACCGAAGCGAATGAGCTAAAAATTGAGTATCGCGCCACCACCGACAAGCCGACCATCGTCAACTTGACGAACCATTCGTACTTCAACCTCGCGGGCGCCGGTAACGGCGACGTTCTGGGCCATCGAATGACGATTGACGCCGACCGGATTGCGCCCGTCGTCAAGGGGCATATCCCGACGGGCGAGTTCCGTTCCGTGCGCGGCACGCCGTTCGATTTCACCAAACCGTTCGCCATTGGCCAGCGGATTGATGCCGACGACGAGTTGTTGAAGCTTTCGGCCGGGTATGGCATCAACTATGTGTTCAACAAGCCAATCGGCAAACTGGCCCGGGCAGCCCGCGTCGTCGAACCGGCCAGCGGACGGGTCATGGAAATCTTCACCACCGAGCCGGCGCTGCAACTCTATACGGCCAATCGTTTGGACGGCAGCATCGTGGGGAAGGGCGGCAAAGCGTACAAATGCCGTTACGGTCTGTGTCTCGAACCGCAGCACCTTCCCGACTCGCCCAACCAGCCAAAGTTCCCCAGTACCGTGCTCCGACCGGGCCAGCGGTTCCATAGCACGACGATTTACAAATTCTCCGTCGTCGGGCACGTCACGGCGCCGTAGAGCAATCTCATCCAAACGGAGAACCCGGCTTCAGGAACGGCTTCAGCATGTCGAAGCGGTTCTCGATCTCAGTGATGTCCTCTTGGGAAAGCGCCTGCTCCGACAGGATCGGTTTCGGCGGAACACTGTTCTTCGGTCCGTAGTTGCGCGAAAGCATGTTCTTGAACACGCCGCGTTTCTTCCAGACATACAAATGGAATCCTCGCAACTGGTTGCCGGGAATCGTATCTCGGAGATTCAGCATCAGCAGAAGCTTGCTGAACGCGTCTTGAAGCGTGACAGGGTCGGAGCCGCTTTGCATTTGCTTCCAGATAAAGGCCAAAACATCCGCATAGACCGCACGCTCGGTGATCAGGCCCTCCGAGCCTACGCGCGCTTGATACAGCCAGCCGAACCCGCCCATCGCGCTGAACACCCTTTTCATTGTCGGCTTGGCCGCGACCAGTTCTTTCATGCGGGGCACGATGGGCGACGTTTCTTCTTTGACATAGCCGAAATACGGAGACTCCTTGGCCAATTCGATCAGCAGCTTGACCGAGGGAGCCGGTCCCTTGTACTTGGTGCCGCCGGAGGTCTGAATGATCACTGGCCGCTTGACGACCGCCGCGAGCGCGCGCCAATACTGGCGCAGATCATCCTCCGTCTTGCCCGAGTCCGGTGGACGCGAGATGATTGCCGCAGGCGCCAGTTTCTCGACGTGCTTCGCGAAGACGAGCATCTCCTCCGTGTCTTTGCCCTGCACGCCGAGACATAACGCAGACTGGCGACCGCGGGTTGCCTCGGCCAGCACATCCATGCCGCGCAGCTTCTCCTCGGTCGTCAACAGGTCAACGCTATCCCCCGACTGCGGCCAAATCATGCCCGGGCTGCCGCACCAATCAACGAACTTCGCCTGCCGGGCCAGCACGTCGTAGTCAACGGCTCCCAAATCCGTAAAAGGCGTTGATAAAATCGGAAAAGGTCCCCGAACTTTCGGATCGCCGACGACGGGACCCGCGCAAAGAGGTGCCGCGCTTTGACCGCGCGCGCCGAACACCGCCAGGCCGCCGACGGCGGCGGTCATTGTCTTGATAAATTCGCGTCTCTTCATTGTTTTTCCTTTTCCAATATCCTCATTTTGGCCCCGCGGATGCCGAACATCTTCGGGCGCCCTACTCCGCCTCGTGCCAGATCCAGACCCAGAGGCTAATCAGCGTGCTCACGGACTGGTTGAAGATGTCCTGCGTCATGGCCGGGAATTTGGTGTCGTCCAACTTCGGCGAAGTCGTCGGCGGGAAGATCTGGAGACTGTGCTGTTTGCTGCGCACGCACACATCAATCATAAAGTCCATCAGGCCGCGGTCGGGGATCGTCACCGGCTGGATGCGCGCGACGTGGGTCTTCTCGGTCACGCACATCGTGACCAGCTTGGAAAGCTCGGTTTCCGGCTTGCCGTCGTCCGTTTCGGACGGAAGCACAATCTTCTCGGCCACCGCCACGGGAATCACGGCATCTTCCCAGCGTTGCTCGATATCGCCATGCACATCCCCGCTGAAGTACCGGTTCACCCCCGGCGGTTTCGTGTTGTCGCCAGGCTGCGGCGGATCGTCGCGCAAGTCGCAATGCATCGGCACATGGGCATCCACGACGTAGTGCGACAGGAGAACCAGCAGATACATGGCTTGGCGCATGGAGAAAGCGTCGTTGTAGGCACGCAGCTTCAACATGTCCGCGATTACATGGGCCAGGTGGTCCACCTTGTACGGCAATCCGCCGCCCGCCTTCGCCCGGTAATACTTGACCCCGCTCCGCTCGTGCGTCTCCCGCGCGAACTTGGCGCAGCCGGGAAAGTCCTGCTCGGTAAACAGCTTGAAGGTGTGATACGTCGCCATGTCACACAGCACCGCATCAGGCGCCCAACTCGCCTCGGTGATTTCGTCGCTGTGGAACCGCAACAGTTCCTGAAGTTTCTTCGCCGATTTCCGAAGGGCAGTCTTCGTGGATGACGAGGCGGGTTTCCCTTCGGGCGTTTTGGCGTTCTTCAATCCCTCATACAAGAACTCAATGGCCTTGTTGGCGACATAGATATGGCTGCAATGTTTCATTGCGCGCTCTCCGTGTTGGGTTTCGTGCGCGATACTATCTCTCACGTGCCGCGGGTCAAGCCAGCAATCACTGCGAGAGCCGATTGGTAATCGAGGTCAACTTTGGAATCTGTAACATAGTGTGGAGGGTAGTGGACAAGTAGTTCACGGGGCTGGCTTTGCTCGCACATATTGTTTTGGCCACTCGATATCCTCGCCGAGCACACGCGCAGCTTCGAGCGGCCAGTATGGGTGTCGTAACAATTCGCGCCCCAAGGCGACCATATCAGCGCGACCGTCTCGCACAACCTCTTCGGCCATCTCGGGTGTGGTGATCAGACCGACAGCCATCGTCGGGATACCCGCCTCGCGACGGATGCGCTCGGCAAAGGGGACTTGATACCCGGGTTCAGTCGGCGGAACGACGGGCACGTTTCCACCGGAGGAACAGTCCACCAGATCAACACCGCGCTCTTTCAACCACTGCGCCACCTGAACCAAGTCGTCAATCGTCAATCCTCCCGCGACCCAGTCTGTGCAGGAGAGACGAACCAAGAGAGGTTTTCGTTCGGGCCAGACTTGGCGAACCGCGTCAACCACCCGCAACAACATTCGCGCACGATTTTCCAGCGAACCGCCATATTCATCGGTGCGATGATTCGAGAGCGGCGACAGGAATTGGTGCAGCAAATATCCGTGCGCAGCGTGGATCTCGACCGCATCCAGTCCCGCGGTGAGAGCGCGTTGTACGGCCGCGCGAAACGCCGATTCCACCCCATCGAGTTCCGTTTGACTCAACTCATGTGGCAGGACCCAATCGTGATCAAAGGCAAGCGCGCTGGGAGCAACCGGTGGAGTTGGGCCTTTCCCTTTGGTCTCGCTCCAGGCTTTGCGTCCCGCGTGCGCGAGTTGGCAACACATCGCGGCACCTTGCGATTGGCACAGTCGCGCGATGCGCGCCAGTGGCGCGATGTGCGCGTCGCTCCATAGCCCCAAGTCATTGAGAGTGATGCGCCCACACGGGTCAACGGCGGTCGCCTCGGTGATGATCAGTCCAACCCCGCCTATCGCGCGCGCCGCGAGGTGCGCCAGATGCCAGTCTGTTGCCAAGCCATCCTCGCCGGCGGAGTACATACACATCGGCGACATTGCGATGCGATTACGGAGCGTTACATCGCGCAGTCTAAGTGATGTGAACAGTTCTGACATCAGAATTCAATTCGGTTTTGCGGAGGAGGACTGTCTTCAAATGCTCCATCCGTCTCGAACTGTCGGTTTCAAGTAGCGGTTGAGTTCCGGCAGGTTGGTGCAGCGCATCGCGGCACCGTCCCATTCGACGCGGCGTTTGAGTCCCGCGAGTATCGCAATGTTGCCCAGCAGGGCGATTTCTGCCAGCGGCGCTGAATACTCGAAGTTCGCACAGGCCGGCACGCCGCCGCGGCACGCACGGAAAAAGTCCTCCTGATGCGTGCCTTTGACGCGCGGCAACACTTTGTCGGGAACCGAAAAGGCGCGCTGCGCTTCCTCCGGCACCATGCGGCAGCCGTCTCCAAATTCGCCGATGGTCATGACGCCTTTGTCGCCCACCAGCAGCGAGCCGGCGCGCCCGAAGTTCCGGTTGTACTTTTTCTCCAGTTCGAGCACCAACGGCGGAAGATTCTGCCATTCACGCTTCGCGACGTTTCTCCATCGTTTCAACACCGTCTCTTCGTTGTACTGCTGACCTGCCGCAATCCCGTCGTAAAAATAGACTTTCACAGGATCCATGCCTTCGCGGGCGGGAAAATCCCAACGGATACGTGTGCGGATAGGCCAAACCCCGTTGCCGCCACCGCACAGGTCCTCTACCTCCACTGCTTCCGGCGCTTTGAGCTTGAGCGCCCAGTAGGCGGGATCAACAAGATGGCAGCCCCAGTTGCCAACCGAACCATTGCCAAAGTCGTGCCAGAGATGCCAGCCGTGCGGATGCAGGTCTGCGTGGAAATTACGTAACGGCGCCGGACCAATCCACGTGTCCCAGTTGAAACCTTCCGGCACAGGCAGGGCCGGCGAGTGGTTCGCGTCAGGCAGGCCATCGCACACTGCCGCCCAGCAATGCACTTCGCGAACCTGCCCTATGGCGCCGGCCCAAATGTATTCGCACAGACGCCGGCAACCTTCGTTCGAGTGGCCGTGCTGTCCCATCTGCGTAGCGACGCCGTAACGTTTCGCCTCGTCCCGGAGCAGTCGCGACACATGGATGGTATGCGTCAGGGGTTTCTCAAGATACACGTGGATACCCCGGCGGATGGCCATCAACGCCGGTAGCGCGTGATGGTGGTTGGGCGTGGCAATGACGACCGCGTCCAGTTCCTTGCCCATTTTGTCGAACAGCTTGCGATAGTCGTTGAACGTCTTGATGGCGGCGGTGTCTGCCGACGGGGCCACCTTGCGGATTTGCGCAAAAGCCGCCTCGATGCAACGACGATCCGGATCCACGAGTGCCACTACCCGTTCTTTGCAGCAAGCGGGCAACAATGTCTTGACGCCTTGGCCGCCGCAGCCGATCAACGCGACGCGCAACGGTTTGTTCGCTGGCACCGCGCCGAACACTGTCAAGCCGCCGATGCCGGCTACCGCTATCTTGATAAATTCCCGTCTCTTCATTGTTTGGCTTCCTCTCTTACCCCACATTTACCGGATATGCTTCACAATCCGCAGGCAACAATCT
>CAZNOK010000048.1:19803-26544 GCA_964574605.1 uncultured Verrucomicrobiota bacterium | reverse complement strand
CCATCATCGCCTCGAAGTAGGCGAGGTTGGCTTTGCGTTCGGCTTCGTCGGGATGGATGAGGTTCGTATAGACGCCGATGCTGTGGATCTCGATCCCCGCGTCGCGGTACGGCGCGGCGATTTCACGGCAACGCGCCGCCGTCAGGCTGGAGACATCGGCGCGACTGTTGTATTTCCAGAACTTGCTGTCCTTCTGACTGAGGAAAAGCTGGATGAGTTTGATGCGGGAGCCGGCGAGTTCTTTGGCAAGCTCGGCGTTGGTGAGATCGCCGAACCCGGTGGTGGCGATGCCGACCTTCATGCCCGTGACGGAGCGGCGCTCGCAGGACTGGGGCAGGATGGCAAGTGTTGCGACTGCGGTCGCTTGGCGCAGGAAATCGCGACGTGACAAGATATTGACGTGACTTTGGGTATCGCTGAGAGGGGGGAAATTTATGTTTGTGCTCATAGCTTTCTAAATCCTAAATCCGAATCTCGAAATTCGAAACAAACTCGAAACTTCCAACCGGCAAACGTTTCAAACCAAGTCAGCAGCAGTCATTCTCCTGCACGTTGACGACGTTTCTGCTCGACAAACGCCACGGCTTGCGCCGCCGTCATGGTCTTGCCACGGTTCTTCTGTTGGGCGCGTGCCAGCCCCGGCGAAAGGCGGAACCGCACCACTTTGCCATGTACTACTGCTGTCGCTGTCATAGCCCCACTTTAGTCACATCCCTCTTCATACACAAGCCCGCCTTTTCCTCGGTGGATTGCCGGCCGAAAGAACCACCTTGAGTCGGAAGCGGCGGATGGCTATCATCGCCTGCAAGTCTCATGGCGAACACCGGCAAATTCATCAGCTTTGAAGGCGGCGAGGGCTGCGGCAAATCCACGCACATTGAGCGCATCGCCGCGCGCCTGCGCACACAGGGACGAACGGTCGTGGCGCTGCGCGAGCCCGGCGGCACGGATGTCGGCGAACAGATTCGTCATGTGCTCCAGTACAGCAAGAAATCAGCGGCCATGGTGCCGGAGACGGAACTGTTGCTGTTTTGCGCCAGCCGCGCCCAACTCGTGCGCGAAATCATCCGACCGGCGCTCGCCGAAGGCAAAATTGTGTTGGCCGACCGGTTCTTCGATTCGACCACTGTCTATCAAGGCGTCGGGCGCAAGATTGACGCCGACAAAGTCGCTGTGATCAACCGATTCGCGATCGGCGATTGTCTGCCTGACCTGACCATTGTGATTGACTTGGACCCGAGCGTCGGTTTGGAGCGGGCTAGGGGCCGCGAACTGTTTGACCGCATGGAGAACCAGACGCTCGATTTTCACCAGCGCGTTCGCCAAGGTTATCTCGATCTCGCGCGTCGCGAACCGGAGCGGGTGAAAGTGGTGGATGGAGGTCGGAACCTTGCGGAGGTCGAGGGGCAGATTTGGGAGCTGGTAAGGAGAGCGGCGCAGGAATGACGAATGACTAATGACGAAAGAATGTCGAATGTCGAACTCTAAAACTCGAAGCACGAAATCCGAAATTCGAAACAAATTCGAAATCCGAATGTTCAAAAGCTCCACTGGTTTTGAATTTGCCGTTTTGGTCATTCGGATTTGTTTCGGATTTCGAGCTTCGGATTTCGGATTTCCGTTTCATGTTTGCTGATCACGCAACTCAACCCTCGGTCGCCGAGCGTCTCCAGCGCAGCTTGCGCGAGAACCGCCTTGCCCACGCCTATCTCTTCACCGGACCGCGCGGCAGCGGCAAGCTCGCCATGGCCACCACGTTGGCGCAGGCGTTGAACTGTGTCCAGAAGGAACACGACGCCTGTGGCCGGTGCAAATCGTGCCTCGACATCAAGGACGGCACGCATCCCGACGTTCATTGGGTAAGGCCGGAATCGAAGAGCCGGCAAATCAAGATCGAACAGATCCGTGAGTTCGGGAATTCCATCGCGCTCAAACCGATGATGGCCCGCACAAAGGTCGGGATCATCGAGGATGCCGAATGCCTGAATGTCGCTGCCCAGAACGCCTTCCTCAAAACGCTGGAGGAACCGCCCGACCGCACTGTCATTCTCCTGCTGAGCGCCGAACCGGAACGGCTGTTGCCGACCATTCTCTCGCGTTGCCTCCGTATCAGCTTCGGCGCGACCCGCGCTGAACGCGCACCCGAACAGGAGCGCGTGTTGTCGTTGCTGGTCGAGTTCGCCGCTGTCCAGCCGCGCGGCATCGTTCAGGTTTACCGGCTCCACGCGGCGTTGACGAAACTGCTCGGCGAGATCCGGGCATCAGTTGAGGAAACCGTGCCGCCGCTGGACGAAGATGTCGAAGGGGAGGGACGCGAGAAACTCGAAGACGAACGCGCCGCCCAAGTCGAAGGTGAATACCGTGGCCGGCGCGAGTTGGTGCTGGAGGAACTGTACACGTGGTTTGCTGACGTGCTGCTGTGCGTGTCGGGCGCTGGGACGTCGGCCCTCGCGCACGCGGATCGCCTCGCAGACTTGCAGCGCGCAGCGTCGGGCCTGACCTACGAACGCGCCGCGGCGCATCTCGACGCGGTCGAAGGAATCCGCGACGCACTGGCGCGCAACATCACCGAACCGTTCGCGCTCGAAGTCGGACTGCTGAAACTAATCTAAATGAAACGCTGGCTCCTTGCACTGACAGGTCTGCTGTTGTTGCTGGCGCCGCTGAAGTTCAGCGTGCCAGTCGTCCTCCAATCGCTGTCCATTCCACCGTCAGACCTGATCGAGTGGGCGTTCTGGGCGTGGCCGAACCAGTTCGTGGTCATGGCCGCGGCCGTCCTCGTGTTGTTGCTGTCGCTGGAAGGCGCGCCGGTGTCGCGACCAAGCTTGCTCGGCGTGTTGCCGCTGCTCTGGCTGGCCACGCAGGTTCTCGCGATGCCGACGGCCATTTGCTGGCAAACCGCGGTGGATACGCTGCTGCATTTCGGCGTGTGCGTGGTGGTATTCTACGCGGCGGCCCGGTGCGCGCGTGAACCGCAGTGGGAACCGTGGCTGCTCGGCGCATTGTCGGTGGCGACGCTACTGGTCTGTTTGACGGCTCTCGAACAACAGTTCGGCGGCCTGGAAGCGACACGCCGGTATGCGGCGGAGCACGCAAACCTCTCGGACGCGATGCGCCTCAAGCTCACAAGTCGGCGTGTGTTTGGGCCGTTTGCCTCGCCGAACTCGCTGGCGGGTTTTCTGGTCGTGGCGTTCGCGCCGGTGCTGGCTTGGCTCTGGTCGAAAGCGGAAGGCAAGGCCACCAAGGTTACCGTCGTCACGCTGGCCGGCGGCGTGATGGTGGCGTGCGTGGCGTTGTCGGGGTCGCGCGGCGGTTTTGTGGCGCTGGCGGCAGGCGCGCTGGCGTGGCTTGCGTTGCAGCAATGTTCCGGCCGGCGATGGCTGTGGGGCGGTGTGGCGATGGCACTGGTGCTTGCAGCGTCGTTGAAAGTTGGGCTGATTCATCTCGGACGGAGCAGTCTGGAAGCGCGGCTGGATTATTGGGGCGGCGCGGTGCGAATCATTCGTGATTACCCGTGGCTGGGCACGGGGCCGGGAACATTCGGCTCGATTTACCCGAAATACAAGACGGCGCTAACGGAGGAAGCGCAGCTTGTTCACAACAATTTTCTCCAGATGTGGTCGGATTCGGGTGTGGCAGCGTTCGTGATCTTTGCGGCGCTCTGGGCGGTCGGTTTGTGGGAAGCGGCGCGGCGGCGCAACGCCCCGCTCGTGGCGGGGTTGGTGGCGTGGACAGTGCATGGGCTGTTGGATTTCGATCTGTACGTGCCCGGCATCGCGTTGCCGGCGTTTGCGTTGCTCGGCGTCGTGCATGGGTTGTCGCGTTCCTGCCAGCCGACGGCTGATGGTCGCCGCTGGCTGCGCGTGGCGGCAGCGGCGGTGGTGCTGGCAGCGGTTTTGTGGTTCGAGGGGCGGATGTATGCTGCGTCGGTTGCGTACCGCGCGGCGAAGACTTCGGTTGGCGAGAACCGTTTGCGGGCGGCGGCGGCAACGGTCAATCGCGCACCGCTCAATCCGCAGTATTGGGCAACATTGGGTGCCGCGGCATCGCAGTTTAAGGATGACGAACTGGCGGTTGAGAGTTACGGGAAGGCGGTTGACCTCGACCCGATGCGTGCAGCGCGTTACGCCCACCTCGCGCGGGCGTACTGGTTGGCGGGCAAACAGGCGCTGGCGGTGAGGGCGTTGCGGCAGGCGGTGGCGTTGAACCCGACGGAACAAGGCTACCGCGAGGACCTAAAAACAATTGAGGAAAGCGTTAGACAAGGCCGGGGTGGTTTGTTACAATTTTGGCCATTCTAGGCGAATCCGAAAAGGAAATAAGCATGGAACTCGAACAAATCAAAGCCATCGTTGAGATGATGAAAGAGAACGACCTGTCGGAGTTCTCAATGGAATCCAACGGGTTGAAAATCCGCATCCGACGCGGTGCCGAAGGCGTCCAGCAGAGTGTGACGCCGCCACCCGCCGTCGTCATGACGCCCGCGCAGGCTGCTGTGCCTGCAGTTTCCGCTTCGGCTGCGCCAGTGGCGGAAGGCAAGCACATCACTTCACCGATGGTCGGCACCTTCTACCGCGCGCCGTCGCCCGATGCGCCGCCGTACGTCGAGGTTGGCACCGAGGTGGACGAGGACACCGTCGTTTGCATCGTCGAGGCCATGAAAGTCATGAACGAAATCAAGGCCGAGTGCAAAGGCGTCATCACCGAAGTCCTTGCCGAGAACGCCAAGCCAGTCGAGTTCGGCCAGAAACTGTTTGTCGTCCGACCCAAATAACGGCTCATGTTTGACAAGATCCTGATCGCCAACCGCGGTGAGATTGCGGTGCGTATCATACGCGCCTGCAAGGAGCTCGGCATTCGGACGATGGCCGTTTATTCGCAGGCCGACACCAACAGTCTCCACCTGCAACTGGCTGACGAAGCCGTCTGCATCGGCCCCGGTCCCAGCGCGGAGAGCTACCTTAAGATTGACCGCATCATCAGCGCGGCGGAGATCGGCGACGTCGAAGCCATCCATCCCGGTTACGGGTTCCTCGCCGAGAACGCGCACTTCGCCGAGGTCTGCGAGAACTGCAACATCAAGTTCATCGGTCCGACCAGTGCCGCCATCCGCGCGATGGGCGACAAAGTCGCCGCCCGCGAGACCATGAAGAAGGCGGGCGTGCCCGTTGTTCCCGGCAGCGATGGTCCCGTGGCTGACGAACAGGAAGCGCTTAAGATCGCCCGCAAGATTGGCTATCCCATCATTGTCAAGGCTGCCGGCGGCGGCGGCGGACGCGGCATGCGCGTCGCCCACAACGATCCCGCGCTGGTCAAGGGATTCCACACCGCCCGCACCGAGGCCGAACGCGCTTTCAACAACCCCAGCGTTTACGTCGAGAAATACATCGAGAACCCGCACCACATCGAGTTTCAGATCTTGGCCGACGCCAAGGGCAACGTCGTCCACCTCGGCGAACGTGATTGTTCCATCCAGCGACGCCACCAGAAGCTCATCGAGGAATCGCCATCGCCGGTCATGAACAACGACCTCCGCAAGAAGATGGGCAAAGCCGCCATCAAAGCCGCCGAGGCCGTCAAATACGTCAACGCCGGCACCGTCGAGTTCATCTACAGCGAAGACAAGAAGGAATTCTACTTCATCGAGATGAACACGCGCATCCAAGTCGAGCATCCCGTGACCGAGGAAGTCACGGGCATTGACATCGTGAAGGAGCAACTTCGCATCGCCGCCGGCGAGGAGCTTGGCTACGACCAGAAGGACATCCAGTTTGACCGCGCCGCCATCGAGTGTCGGATCAACGCCGAAGACCCGTTCAACAACTTCCAACCATGCCCCGGCAAGATCGAATTCATGCACGTCCCCGGCGGCCACGGCGTCCGCGTGGACAAACACGCCTACACCGGCTACATCATCCCATCGCACTACGATTCCATGCTGGCCAAGCTCGTCTGTTTCGGCAAGGACCGCCGCGAAGCGCTTGACCGCATGGCGCGCGCGCTCGACGAATTCATGATCCGCGGCATCAAGACCACCATCCCGTTGCACCAGCTCATCCTCAAAGACCCCAATTTCCGTCGAGGCCGTTACTCGACAGCGTTCATTGAACGCCTTCTCACCGCACCGCAACCCATCGTTCCACCCAAGGAGAAATAAGCCAGTCCCATGCCTGTTGAAAAGCTCACCGGAAACATGCTCATCGCCCAAAGCGGCGGCCCCACCGTCGTCATCAACCAAAGCCTCGTCGGCGCCGTGCTCGAAGCCAAGAAGCACAAAGAGATAAAAAAAATCTACGGCTCGCTCCACGGACTCCGCGGCATCCTCGAAGAAAACCTCTGCGACCTCGGCAAAGAGACGAGGCAGAACCTCGAACTCGTCGCCCAGACGCCATCTTCCGCGCTCGGCTCCGTCCGCAAGAAACCGACACCCGAGGATTGCGTCAAGGTTTTCGCTGTCCTCCAGAAATACAACATCCGATACTTTTTCTACGTCGGCGGCAACGATTCTGCCGAGACCACGCACATCATCAACGAAGAAGCCCAGAAACAAGGCTACGTGATGAAGTGCTTCCACATCTGCAAGACCATTGACAACGACCTCCGCGAAAACGACCACACGCCCGGCTTCGGCAGCGCCGCCAAGTTCGTCGCGCAAGCGTTCATGGGCGACAACCTCGACAACCGCTCGCTCCCCGGCGTCAAAATCAACTTTCAGGGAAATTTCAGATAAAGGAGGCGATT
>CAZNOK010000048.1:0-19793 GCA_964574605.1 uncultured Verrucomicrobiota bacterium | reverse complement strand
CCCGGCGTCAAAATCAACGTCATCATGGGCCCCCACGCCGGCTTCCTCACCGCCGCCGCCGCGCTCGCCCGCGTCTATCCCGACGACGGCCCGCATCTCATCTACTTGCCGGAGCGTCCGTTCAGCATGGACAAATTTCTGGCCGACGTGAAAGCCGTCTTCGAGAAATTCAAACGTTGCGTCGTCGCCGTGAGCGAAGGCATCGCCGATGAAACCGGCGTCGCCATCGCTTCCAAATTCAGCAAGGAAGTGGACACCCACGGCAACGTCCAACTCAGCGGCACCGGCGCGCTCGGCGATCTGTTGGCCGATGCCATCCGCAAAGCCAACATCACCTCGCGCGTCCGCGCCGACACCTTCGGCTATCTCCAGCGTTCCTTCGTCGGCGTCGTCAGCGCCGTGGACGCCAAAGAAGCGCGACTCTGCGGCCAGAGCGCCGTCAAGTTTGCCACCGGCGGCAAGTTTGACAACGGCAGCACCGCGATCAAACGCGCCCCCGGCAAGAAATACGCCGTCACCATCGAGCGCACCGAGTTGAAAAATGTCGCCAAGGAAACCCGTCACATGCCCGACGAGTTTATCAACGCCGATGCCAACGATGTGACCCCGGCATTCATCGCCTACGCCAAGCCCATCGTCGGTGACCTGCCGAAGACCGGCCGCCTCAAAGCCGTCAAGATCACCAAGGCATAAGAACGACGAAAATGCGCTGCGAGGTTACTTCGCTAGTTCGGCGCAGGTGGCGTGGAAGAATTTCACGCACTGGGCAATCTCGGCTACCGCGGTATCCGACCAGTGCTCGTATTCGATGCCGAACGCGCCTTTGAATCCCTGCCGCTTCAACTCCTGCATCATACCCTTGGCATTGCAGACGCCAGTACCCCACGGAACGTCGTGGGCTTTCAGGTCCTTCGCGTTGAGGTCCTTGAAATGCAGCGCGATGATGCGGCCTTCGAGCATCTTGAGGCATTCGACGGGATCAAGGCCGGAACGCGCCCAGTGGCCGGTGTCGGCACAGGCGCCAAGCAGTGGACTGCGGCCTTTGCAGGCGGCAAGCACAGTCTCGGGCTTCCAGTAAAAATTCTTCGGCCCCGGATGATTGTGGATGGCGACCTTGATGTTGTATTCCTTTGCCAGTTTCTCGACGACATCCATCACCTTTGGCAACTCCTCCATCTTGCCGTGCGTTTCCGGCTCAGCGACGAGTGTGTCAATGCCGAACCTCTTCGCTGCCTCAAAAATCTTCCGACTCTCCGCTTCGTCCGTGGTCGGCTTGACGACGCCCATGTTGACGAACTTCGGATTGATGCCCTTTTCCTTCATGCGCTTCTGAATCGCGGCGAACTGATCGTCGGTCAGCGTCGGCGTCAACGCGCGTTTGAACTTGTCGCCTTCGGGCCAGTTCACGCCGCCGGAGACGCTCATGAACTTCACGCCGACCTCGGCGCTCTTGTCTATGGCGTCGAAGATCGAGAACTTGTTGAACGTGTATGAGTGGACGGCGACCTGCCAGCCGAGTTTGTCGGCGGCGGATTGCTCCTTGGCGGGGGCGCATGCGGCGAGCGACACAACAGCAGCGAGAAAGAGTAGTTTTTTCATAGTGGTAAATTCATACCCTCGTTGCAGAAGAATTGCAACGTTTGTCCGGTCTGGTAATCTGTGCGCCGTGGAAAAACGCCCCATCAAAGATTGCCGGCTGTACGGTTTCGTGGACACCGCCTACCTCGCCAAGCGCGACCCGGCGGAGGTCGCCCGCCAGCTCATCGCCGGCGGCGTGGACATTATCCAAGTCCGCGCCAAAAAGGAAAAGCATTCCAAACTCGTTGAGATCGGTGTCGCTGTCGTCCGTGCTGCGCAGGAGACGCCCGTGCCCGTTATTATCAATGACGACATCGAAGCCGCCTACGAGACCGGCGCCGCCGGCGTTCATCTCGGGCAGGAAGATTGGGCGGAGATTCCGCGCGCCGAGCGTCACCGCCGCCTGATGGGCTTGGAGATTCTCGGCATCAGCACGCACTCGTTGCACCAAGCGATGGAGGCGGAGCGCGACGGCGCGAACTACATCGGCGTCGGCCCCATTCACTCCACCGGAACAAAACCGGGCCGCGCACCCGTTGGCCTCACCTTGATTCACCAAGTTGCTGTGCGCGTCCACACGCCGTTCTTTGCCATCGGCGGCATCACAGTGGAGAACCTCAAGAATGTTCTCATCGCCGGCGCGAAACGCATTGCAGTGGTCTCGGCAATCTTAAAAGCAGAAGACGTGACGAAAGCTGCTGCTGCGTTCAAGGAACGGTTGGCGTGAGCGCGTTCCCCATCAGTCCCGACAAGGAAGTGCAACTCGCGCAGCGCATGGCCGCGCTCGGCGTGAGCGAGGCCGACATCGAGGAAACCTTCGTTCGTTCCGGTGGCCACGGCGGCCAGAACGTCAACAAGACCGCCACCTGCGTCATGCTCTTTCACCGGCCGACCGGTTTGCAGGTGAAGTGCCAGACGACGCGCCAGCAAGGTCTGAATCGTTTTCTTGCCCGGCGCTTGCTGCTCGACAAAATCGAAGCGCGCCAAAAAGGGTTCGTGGAGGCCGAGCGCGCCGCGCGCGAAAAGATCCGCCGCCAGAAACGCCGCCGCAGCCGCCGCGCGAAGGCCCGGATGCTCGACAACAAAGCCCATCATGCCGCCAAGAAAGCCGCCCGCCGCGCGGGTGATTGGGACTGATTATCAGGGAGTGTAGGTCCCTGGGCGCTCTGCCACTCTATTTGCAGATGACAAGCGATTCGGATCGTGGCTGTGCAATCCAGCTCGGAAACCCGCCTGCGACAAGCGGCGCGATAGGTCGCGCAGTTCACTGATCCGCCGCACGATCTGCTGTGCCGGTGTCATGGCAGGTTTGCGTTTCATGGTTGCTTCCGCAAAAACTCAATGTCTGCCCTGTCGGGAGCAGAGCCGCGCAGTCGTTTCATCGCGACCAAATCCCGCGCGGTCACTACCCGGATGGAACCCTTCCCAAACGGGATGCTGATTGCTCGCGCCAACATCCGCTGCATTCGCGCAGAACCGGGAACAAGAAGGTCCACCAACATCAGGTCGTCTTCCTTTGGCAGTCGCTTGAAGAACCGTTTGAGCGTCAGTTTGGCGTGGACGAACTCCTGAACAGCGGGGTTTGCACGATAGCCCAATTGCAGCAAGGCGGTTTCCGCTTTCGGCAGATCCTGCGGATGCATCAGGAAATCCATGTCCTGTGTCGCCCGCACATAACCGTGCAGCCCCACCGCCAGTCCGCCCACGACAGCGTATCGCAGCTTCGCCTTCTCGAAGCAGCGCACGATCCGCTCAAACTCAAGATACAAGGCCATCGCAATTCCCAGCGTAGATTCAAACGTCATTCGTTGCAATCCCGGAAAGCAACAATTCGCGTGCATTCGCGCGTATTCGCGGCTAAATAGCGGGTCATGAGCGTTCTCATCACCGGTTCGATTGCGTTGGACACAGTTAAGACGCCGCTGGAGGAACATCACGACATGCTCGGCGGGGCCGCCAGCTACGCCGGCGTCGCGGCGGGTTTTTTCACCGATGTCAACCTTGTCGGCATCGTCGGCAACGATTTTCCGCGGCCCTACCTCGAACTCTACCAGAAACACCGGATGAACCTCGACGGACTCGAAATCGCCGACGGCAAAACGTTCCGCTGGTCCGGCGAGTACGAATGGGACTTGAACAACCGCCGGACGCTGTCGGTCGCGCTCAACGTCTTTGAAAGATTCCGCCCGACGTTGCCGGAACATTACCGGAACACGCCGTACGTTTTCCTCGCCAACATCGCGCCGCAACTTCAGCTCCACGTGCTCGCTCAAATGCAGCGGCCGCGATTTGTCGTCGCCGACACGATGGATCTCTGGATCGAGACGGCGCGTGAACCGTTGATGGAACTGCTGAAACGGATTGATTGCCTTGTGATAAATGAGAGCGAGGCGCGCGAACTCACACACCAGACCAACCTTATCAAAGCCGGTCACATGGCGCTCACGTGGGGACCTAAATACGTCGTCATCAAGAAAGGCGAACACGGTTGCCTGTTGTTCGGTGACGGCCAGATCTTCAGTGCCCCGGCCTATCCGCTCGAAGACATCCACGACCCGACCGGCGCCGGGGATTGTTTCGCCGGGGGATTCACCGGCTACCTCGCCAGCATGAACCGCGTGGACGGCGACACGCTCCGCAACGCCGTCATTTACGGCAGCGTCATCGCCAGCTTCAACGTCGAGAGTTTCAGCCTCGGCCGGCTCCAGACGCTCACGCAACACGACATCGCCCACCGCTACGGCATCTTCCGCGCGATGAGCCAGTTCGTGGCCGGCTGATGAAACGCGCGTTGGGAACGCTGGCAATCGTCGCGTTGACGCTGCTCGCGTATTGGCCGTCGTTGCGCGGGCCATTCCTCTGGGACGACGGCCTCAACGTCACTCGCAACCGCCTCGTTACGCAGCCCGGCGGCCTGTCGCGCATCTGGTTTTCGACTGAACCCGCCGATTACTACCCGGTTACGTTCACCGTCTTCCGCGCTGAATGGCTGTGCTGGAGCAACCAACCCACCGGTTACCGCGTCGTTAACGCCCTCCTCCACATCGTCAACGCGCTTCTGCTCTGGCGCATCTTCCGCGCGCTCGATCTGCGCGGCGCATGGCTGGCGGCGTTGCTGTTCGCATTGCACCCGGTCAACGTCGCCACCGTCGCGTGGATCACCGAGTTGAAGAACCTGCTCGCGTTCGCCTTCGCCGGGCTGACAGTGCTCGCTTGGCTGCGGTTCGACGAGACGAGACGCCCCGTCTGGCTCGCCGCGTCGCTCGCGGCGTTTTTGCTGGCGTTGTTGAGCAAGGCGGCAGCGGCGCCGTTGCCCTTCGTGCTGCTCGGCATCACGTGGTGGCGGCAGAAACGATTCGCGTGGCGCGCGGCGGCACCGTTCTTCGCACTGTCGCTCGCGCTCGGCCTCGTCGCGATCTGGTTCCAACATCATCGCGTCCTCGAAGGCTCTGCCGTCCGGCACGCTGACTTCCTCACGCGCGTCGCCGACGCCGGCGCGGCGGTCTGGTTCTATCTTTTCAAAGTGGTTCTGCCGGTGAACTTGAGTCTCGTGTATCCACGCTGGGAGACGAACTTCATTCCGGTCGTGCTGCTGGTGCTGGTGCTGGTGTTGTGCTGGTGGCGCAATCGCGGCGCGTTTCTTGCGCTCGGCGGGTTTGTAGCGATGATGTTCCCGATGCTCGGCTTCTTCGACCAAGGGTTCTACGCCTACTCGTTGGTGTCCGACCACTGGCAATATCTCGCGCTGCCGCTGTTGGTGGCGGTCGCCGCTGTGCGCTGGCCCATCGGCGCGGCGGCAGCGGTCGCGTTGGGACTGCTGACGTTTGCGCGCGCGTTGTTGTACGCCGACGGCGCGGCGCTGTGGCGTGACACGCTCGCCAAGAATCCGCAGGCATGGGTTGCGCACTTCAACCTCGGCCTGCATGACGCGGCACACGCGGAATACGAATACCGGGAAGCGTTGCGCTTGAACCCGAACTACGCCGAGGCGCATAACAACCTCGGCAATCTGCTCTCGAAGCAGGGCCGCCACGCCGAGGCGGTGAAACACTTTGCCATCGTGTTGCGCCTGAACCCGCGCGTGCCCGCCGCACACAACAATCTCGGCGTCGCGCTGGCCCGGCTGGAGAAATATGAGGCAGCGGCGGAATGTTTCCGTGAAGCGTTACGACTGGACCCCGGCTACATCGAGGCCCGGGACAATCTCGCCTTGGCGTTGACGCGCCAGAAGCGCGATCCACAAAAACCGTAGCGCGGTCAGCGCGACGATGAACGACGCGAACCAGACGCTTTCACCGCCGATGGCGTCGAACAGCAGCGGGAAATAGACATACGCCAACACGTCGAGGACGGCAGCGAGAATCAGTTCCCATTTCGTGCGGCAGGCCAGCGCCGCCAGCGGCGTGATCCACGCGATCCATTGCGGCGACTGCATCTGGAGAAAGAGCACGAAAGTGACGGTGATGATTGTCATCCAGCGCAACAGTTCTTCCGGTCGTCGCAACGGCAGCCAGCAGAGCGCCACCAGCGGACTGAGTTGCGCGGCGTAGAACAGCAGCCGGCCACCGCCCGATTTCAACGACGGCAGCGCGAGCGACAAAATGTGAAAGAGGCTTTCGGTGTTGCTCGCGCGCGTTCCCTGTTTCAGATACGGCGACAGCGCGTGCGTCCAACCGCTCCACCAGACCAGTTGCGCCGTGAACAACAGCATCACCACACAAAACGCCACCGCACCGTGGACCGCCGGCTTCCAACCTTGTTGTCGCCAGACATAAACCGCGAAGAACGGCGCGTATAGAATCGGGTAGAACTTCATCAGCGCGCCCGCCGCCAACAACGCAAACGCCAGCGGTATTTCCTTTTTCAGCAACGCCCAGACCGCCGCCAGCGTAATCAGCGCCGGCACAATGTCGAAGCGGTTCAAGCTGAAGTACAGCGTCCCCGGCAACAACAACAGCAGCGCACGCCAGTGCGACAAGCCGAGCATCCCGCACAACCGCCGCGCCAGAAGACAAGTCGCCGCGAGAAAGCCCGCCATCATCCACGTGAAGATGCGATGATACTCCTGCCGGTTGTCGGCCAGCGCGAACGGCACACTGAACAGATACGTCGCCAGTTGCGGATACTCGCTGAACGTGCTGCGATACGGCGCGCCGTTGACGATGCGCACATACCGGCCCCGTTGGATATACACGTCCTTGTCGTGCGTGTCGGACAACCACCGGACGTGTCCGCCGGGCGGCCGCGATGGTTGGCGGTTCACGGCGAATGCCGCCAGAAAGACAATCCCGACCATCAACACATCGGTCCAGTGGAGAAACCGTTTCATGATGGCACGATGACCCGCAACGCGCGCGCCACCACCCGGAACAAAACCGGAACATCGCCCGCATCCTCGCCGTCGAGTTCGAGCGGGGTTGACGAACCTGCGCGACAGGTGAACCGTGCGCTGCGGAAACAGCGGACGCCGCGCTGCTTTGTGTGCGCGCCACGCAGCACGCCGAGTCCGTGCCGCACCGCGTTGAAGTGGCCGCCGTGCTCGAAGACGCACACATCGAGCAGGCCATCGTCGAGTTTTGCCTCTGGAAACAGGCGGAACGAGCCGCCGTAGAATCGTCCGTTGCCGACCATTACCGCCGCGCCACGCGCCGTGACGCCGGTGTCCTCGGCGGCAACCTCGACATCGTCTTTCTGGTGACGCAACGCGACGATCCCGGCCCAGACGTAGCTGAGCGGGCCGAATCGTTTCTTGAGTTCCCAATTCGCGGAACGCACGGCCCGCGCATCGAACCCGACACCGGCCAGTTGCGCGAAAAGACGTTGCCTGCCGCCGAACTCGGCGACGCCAAGGTCCACGACGCGCGTCGCGCAGCGCTCCAGCGTTGCCCACGCCGCTTCCAAGCCTAGCGGAATGCCCAGCTCGCGCGCGAAGACGTTGGCCGTGCCGAGCGGCAACACGCCGAGCGTCGCGCCCGGCAGCCGCAGGCCGTTGACGACTTCGTTGATGGTGCCGTCGCCGCCCGCCGCGACAACGATGTCGTTGCCTTCGGCGGCCAAGCGCGTCGCGTCGCCGGCGCGCTCCGTCGGCGCGAGCACGACGTCCGGACCGGCCTTTGATTCGAGGAACCGGCGGAGCCGCTGCGATTTCTCGCCGCGCGCCGCCGGGTTGAAGATGACGAAAAACTTCGGCATTGTTGAAAAGTTGCGCTATTGTAAACGTGTTGTCAGGCAAACCAACTTATTTCTGGAGGATCAAACTATGAAGCTGTTGAAGGTTCTGTTCGTGTTGGTGATCATTGTGGTCGTTCTGCTGGTGGGAGCGGTGTTCTTCATCAACCACAAGCTTCAATCACCCGAAACCAAGGAGTTGGCGCTGAAAGCCGCGCAGGACGCGCTCGGCACAAAAGTCCAAATCAACGACCTTACGATCTCGCTGTTCAGCGGCATCACGCTTCGCGGCGTGACCATCGCGAACCCGCAGGGGTTCAATGGCTCGTTGCTGACCGCCGAGGAATTCGTGCTCCGCTACAATCTCTGGCCGCTCCTGCAAAAGCGCGTCGAAATCGAGACGCTGGCGTTGCGCAAGCCGGTGATCACGCTGGCGCGAAATGACAAGGGCGAGTGGAATTACGACAAGATCGGCGCAAAAACCGCCGCCCCCGCGGATGCGCCCGCACCCGCCGCCGCGCCCGCGAGCGCCGCGCCTTCCGCACCCTCAACCACCAAGGCGGGCGTGGATATCACGTTGTCGAAACTCGCCCTGGAGAACGCCGAGATTGTGATGCTGGACGAAAAACAGAAGGAACTCGTCCGCATCCGCAACCTGACCGTTACCAGCAACCTGCAAACCTCCGGGTCAAAAATGGAAGGCAACGGCAACGCGAAGATGGAGACGCTCAGCGCTGCCGATTCCCTGTTCGTGCGCGCGATTGCCGCCCCGATCAAGATGTCCGCAGAACGCGTGGCGCTCGCGCCGCTCAGCGGAACGCTGGCCGATGGCGCCGTCAGCGGGGACGTCGGATTGAAGCTGACCGGCGGTTTCCAGTACGGCGTCAACATCAAGGTCAAGGACGGCGACATGGGCAAGCTCCTGCAGGAAGCCAAGACAAAGCCAACCCTCACCGGCAAACTGCAAGCCGAGACCTCATTGACCGGCAGCGGCGGCCTCCCCACCATGACCGGCAGCGGCAAACTCGAGATCGTCAATGGCACGCTTGTCGGTGTTCCGCTGCTGGAAACGCTGGCCGTGCTGCTTCACATCAACGAACTGCGCAACCTCAAGTTCACCGAGTGCCGGCTTGAATTCACGATGGCCGACAACAAAATGCCCACGCCGGTGATTCGCGTCAAATCGCCGCAAGTGCAGATCACGGGGAAAGGCGTTGTGTCGCTGGCGGATTATTCGCTCAATCATGACGTGACGCTGGCTGTCGCTTCCGACCTGCTCGCCAAGGTGCCCAGCGAAATCCGCGACATCTTCAAAAAGCAACCCGACGGTTTCCTCGCCATCACCTTCCAAGTGACCGGCCCGTACGACGCCCCGAAGAACAACATCACGGAAACGCTGCTGAAAGGCGCCGCGCAGAACCTCATCCAAAAAGGAATCCAAAAACTCTTCCGTTGATGCGCATCATCGCCGGCATCGCCAAGGGAATGACGCTGGTTGCGCCGCGCGGCGACGCGCGGCCGACTTCTGACCGTGTTCGCGAGGCGATCTTCTCCAGTCTCGGCGAGCGTGTCGTCGGCGCGACGGTGCTCGACCTGTTTGCCGGCAGCGGCGCGCTCGGACTCGAAGCGGCCAGCCGCGGCGCGAGCACGGTCACGTTCGTCGAGAACGCCCGCGCCTCGCTCGACGCTCTGGAGAAGAACGTGTCCATGTTCCGTCGAGGACGCGAAGTGACATGCGAATTTCGAGTCCTCCACGCCGATGCGTTCCGATTGCCTGTATTGGGGGGAACGTTCTCGTTGATCTTCGCCGATCCGCCGTACGGCGATGCTGCGCAAAAACTTTTGGCACTCCCGTTGCCACTCGCTTCCGATGGCGTGTTCGCGCTGGAATCAGCAAAACGTAATGTTCTCACGCCTGGTGAAGCGTGGAGCGTGAAGCGCGAAGCGGTTTATGGCGATACGCGCGTCAGCTTCCTTGCGCGAACTGGCTCTTCAATGCCCACAGACCAAGCGCCGGGTTGCTGATGTAGAACAGGTCGCCGTTGAAACCATCTTTCAAACCTTCGGTCGGATAATCCTTCAAGTTGCCAACCTCGAAACCGACAGCGCGGACGGCGTCAGGGCTTATGTTAGGACCGGGACAGTAGGTGACGCGGAACCGGCCTTCGCTGGAGCCGTGAATCAAGTGGGCGGCGGCGCTGAGGTTGTTGGCGAGTTCGGGATTGGCTTTCACGGCGGCAAGCGTCGCGGGTGTGCCTTTGTAGCCATACTTGCGGATAAGCCGGTCAATCTCCGGGTCTTCGCCGAATTCTTTCAGGCCGGGTGCGAGAACGATGAGATCGCCACCATCGGCCATCGCCATCCGGGTCCGGTAAATCGCTTTGTTGCCGAGCCACGTGCTCTTGAACTCGTGCGGGTCGAGATAGACCAACACCTTCTTCAACGGCGCGTCGAGCAGGTCGAGGTTGACCTTCTGCGAGAGCTTCGCGCCGGTCTCGAACGTCGCGTAATCGTCGCCGATGTAGAGGCCGCGCATCGTCATCGCGCCAGTCGCGTTGTTCTTCTGCATGACGGTCAGCACGTAGAGAATCGGCAGGTCGCCGAGGAACTTCTCAACGCCGTAGTTGAACAGCTTCCGCACCGGCGTGTCAATACGGCCCATCATCCGTTCCATGCCGTAGGCCGCGCCGAGGAAATGCGATTTGTTGATCGTGTCGGAGCCGCCCGCGCCGGTTATGATGTTCTTGGTGTAGTTGGCGATGCCTGAGACTTCGTGCGGCACGAGCTGGCCAACCGACAGAATCAGGTCGTAGCCGTCAAAGAGCCGGTTGCTGACCTCGACGCGCACGTCGTACTCCACGCGGCCTTCGGACCATTCCTTGAGCAGCTTGCCCGGCACCACGCCAACCTGTCGGACGCCGTGCCGCCAATCGTGGACGCAGAAACGATCCAGCGGAATCGTGTCGCCGAACATCATCCGCAACTGCGCCTCCGTCATCGGCGAGTGCGTGCCGAGCGTCGGCATGACGGTGACGGTCGCGCCGGGCGAAAGCAACTCGTACAACAGCCGCGTCAGCTCGCCCGCGTCGGAGTTGAGCCGTGTGTGGTCCGGCGGCAGAATCAAAACCCGGCGTAACGGTTTGCCGACGGCCTTCAACGCCTGCGCGAGCGCGGCGCGTTTGTCCGCCGTCGAGATGTTGTCGGTGACCGAGCCTCGGGAAAAATAAGTTGCCATGATGTTACGCTTTCGTTCTCACCATCATCATTGTCCAAACCAGCCGAGAAGTCCAGTCAGCGTTGCGTCGCTGACGGAAATCGAATTGACGCGGTAAAACCAGCGGCCTAAGCTTGCCGACGAAATGGACAACAAATCCGGTTTCGGTTTTTGCCGTGAACGATATTAGGCACTGAAATGGGCATGTATTCTTCACAGTGGCGGGATTACCGGCGACGCCATTGGGCAGCTACGCTCATGCTTTTGCTCGGGCTGCCTGCGTGTGTTGCCATCACGATAGCGCTTGCAGCATTCTTTCAGTTCAAGTCTGAAGTACTGTTGTTTAGTGTCATGTTTCTGTGGGCTATCGTCTGGGGGTGGCTAGCGTTTCGTGTTGTGCGTTTCCAATGTCCGCGATGCGGAGCGCACTTCCAGTCCTCGTATGCCTGCCCGGAATGCGAGTTGCCCTTATATGAGGGCGACTAACCTCGCACTGATGCGCACGGCCTCTTAGCCAAGCTTTGCGTCAGTCTTCGGACTTCACCGCAACACGCCGCCTTCGCTGGCGTTGGTGACGAGTTTCTGGTAACGCGCGAGCCAGCCGGTCAGGTCGCGTCTGACTTGGACTGGTTGACGGATGGATAAGGACATTGACAGCGTGTTGCCGATGTGACACGTTTCGGCCATGAGTAAGACCGCAGTCATCCACGCTCGCATCGAGCCAGCAATCAAGCGTTCCGCCGAGAGCATCCTGAGCCGCGTCGGGTTGAGTTCCACGGAGGCCATCCGGATGTTCTACCGGCAAATTACCTTGCGCAAGGGATTGCCGTTTGCGGTGGAGATTCCAAACGCCACAACCCGGACCACGCTGAAAGCGAGCCGGGACGGAAAAGATTTGGAAGAATTCTCCTCGATGGAAAAACTGTTCGCCAGTTGGGACAAGTGAAGCAAATCTTCCAAACCCGACAGTTTGCGCGCGATGTCAAACTGATGCGCAAACGGGGAAAGGATTTGGAAAAACTCAAAGCGGTGGTGGACAAGCTCTACAAGGACTCGCCACTGGAACCTCGCCATCGGAATCATCCGCTCGCCGGCGAATGGAGACCGGCGTGGGATTGTCACATCGAGCCGGATTGGATTCTCATCTACACGAACACTCCGGAATTTCTCCGGCTGGAACGAACCGGCACGCACAGCGATCTATTTGAATGAAGCGACTTACCGCAGCACGCCGCCTTCGCTGGCGTTGGTGACGAGCTTTTGGTAACGCGCAAGCCAGCCGGTCAGGTCGCGTTTGACTTGGACCGGTTGACGCGTGGCGAGTTCGGCTTCCGGCACACAGATATCAATCTTCCGGTTCGGAAAATCAATGCGGAGCCGGTCGCCGTTCTTGAGCAGACCGATCGGACCGCCTTCCGCCGCTTCGGGGCTGACGTGGCCGATGCACGCGCCCGCCGTGCCGCCGCTGAAACGGCCATCGGTGATGAGCGCGACTTTGTCGCTGAGTCCCATGCCGACGATGTAGCTGGTCGGGCTGAGCATCTCCTGCATACCGGGGCCGCCTTTCGGGCCTTCGTTGCGGATGATGACGATGTCGCCTGCCTTCACCTTGCCGCCGAGAATCCCGGCGCAAGCGTCTTCCTGGCTCTCGAAAATCACGCACGGACCTTCAAACACGAAGTTCGCGCCGCAATTCTTCTTGAAGCTGTCGCTGATGCCGGCAGTCTTGATGACGCTGCCTTGCGGAGCGAGTTGGCCGTAGAGAATCGAGAGGCCGCCGTCTTTCGTGTATGCGGTCGCGGGCGTGCGGATGCAGTCCTCGGCCTTGAACATGAACGCCGCATCGTGCGGCATCAATCCGGTCGGCTCGGCGGCGGCGATGGAGGCGGGCCGCATGTCGCGATACGCCTTCGTGATGAGCCAGCCCTGCCGGTAGCGCGACGCGCGGATGAGGCTGCGGACTTTCTTCGGCTCGCCCGGCGAGTATTGCCAGAACATCAACACCGGTACATCGCGCAAACGTCCCAGCTCGGCGCGCACTTGGCCCTTGAAGTCGGCGAGCCTCTGGCGGAAACCGGCTTCGATTTCCGCCGCGCCTTTCCACGTCGTCGCCTCGTCGAGTTGGAACTCGGCGTCGTCGGCAAACATCGCGCCGCACAGCGCCGCGTCGCCCGCGTTGAACGCGGCGGCGAGCCGCCAGAGCGTGATCGAACGTTCGTCGCCGGGGAAAAACGAGATCGGTTTCCGCGCCATCTCGCCGTCGCGCACCGGCACGGACGCGCCCGCGACGCGCGCGGATTTCGCCCACGCGGTGCATTGCGGCGAGCGGGCGTCCCACTCGTCAATGTCCTGGCCGATGGTCTTGCCGGCGACGGTCTTGCATTTCAGGTTGAGTGCGCCGAGGCGTTTCAACTCGCCGAGAATCGTGTGGATGCCGCCCGCGCGATGCACATCCTGCAAGTGATACTCCGACGACGGCGAGACTTTGCACAGGCAGGGGACACGCTTGGAGATGCCGTCAATGCGCGCGATGTCGTAGGCGATGCCGGCTTCGCGGGCTATGGCGAGCGTGTGAAGAACGGTGTTCGTCGAACCGCCCATCGCGACATCGAGCGTAAGCGCGTTGTCGAACGCTTCAAGCGTGGCGATGTCGCGCGGTTTCAGGTCGTGCTCGACGAGCTTCATGATCGCGCGTGCGGCGCGGAGGTAGAGCGCCTCGCGTTCTTTCGAGACGGCGAGGATCGTGCCATTGCCCGGCAACGCCATGCCGAGCGCCTCGCACAGGCAGTTCATCGAGTTCGCTGTGAACATCCCGGAACATGAACCGCACGTCGGGCAAGCGTTTTGTTCGAGCTTGGCGAGGTCGGCTTCGGCGATTTGTCCTGCTTGGAGTTTGCCGACGGCTTGGAACACGGAAATGAGGTCCGTCGCTTTGTTCTCCGGCGCGACGCCCGCCGCCATCGGCCCGCCGCTGACGAAGACAGTGGGGATGTTGACGCGCATGGCGGCCATCAACATGCCCGGAATGATTTTATCGCAGTTCGGGATGCAGATCATGCCGTCAAAACGGTGTGCTTGGAGCATGGATTCGACGCAGTCGGCAATGAGTTCGCGCGATGGCAGCGAAAATTTCATGCCGCCGTGTCCCATCGCGATGCCGTCGTCAATGCCGATGGTGTTGAAGATGAGCGGAACGCCGCCCGCCTCGCGGACGAAGCGTTTCACGAGCGCACCGACCTCGTCGAGGTGCGCGTGACCGGGAATGCAGTCGGTATAGCTGTTGCAGATGGCGATGAACGGCTTCTCGAAGTCGGCGTCGGATTCGATGACGCCCGCCGCGCGGAGCAAGCTGCGGTGCGGAGCGCGTTCCGGGCCTTTTTTGATGATGTCAGATCGCATAATGAATTCCTTTTGTTGGCTGTGTAGTTTGCCACGTTCCGCCCCCTTCGGCAAGAGCGCGCCGCTGCCCATGCTGGTTAACATATTAACCATGATGGTTGAGATATCAACCAGTACATCTATTGACGGCGGACTTATGCCTTGCGCGGCAGCAGCGCCTTCAGCAGGTCCAGCAAATGCGGCTCGGCGCGGGCGGCGTCAATCAACTGGCGCTCGGCGCCAGTCAGATGATATTGGCCACGGTTGGCCAGTGCAGAGGGTGGTAAATAGCCGGCCCGTACCAGCAGTTCTTCGCGGTCCTCGCCGAGCACGTCTGCAAGACGCAACAGATCGTCGGCCACAATGCGGCGCTTGCCGGTTTCAACCTGCGAGAGAATGCTGTGACTCATCTCGGCGTGTTGTGCCACGCAGCGCAACGACCACTCGCCGCGGCCATTGCGTCCGTGACGGAAACGGCAGGCGCGGAGGTGTTGGCCGACGGAAACGACGTTCGGGTGGAAGGCTTGCGTCTTGCGGCTGTGTCCCTTGCGAAACCGGAGGCGTCGCGGTGGTGGCGGCGTTTCGTGAGGATCGAGAATCGCATAACGAAGTGGTCTGGAACCTTTCATCGGCTGTATCTCCCAAGTGGTTGAGATATTAACCATAGTGGTTGAGATGTCAACCAACATGGTTTGGCGAGGTCAGGAGAGGAGGCGGCGGGCTTGGGCGATGTCAGCGCGAATCTGGGCTTGGAGAGCTTCGACGGAAGAAAACTTTTGTTCGCCGCGGAGTTTCTGGATGAGGGCAACTTCGATGTCTTTGCCGTACAGGTCGCCGGTGAAATCGAGGATATGAACTTCGATGAGGCGGCCGGGTGTGGCGTGCGAGAATGTCGGACGGAGACCGACGTTGACGACGGCAGTGTGTTGTTCGGCGCGGGCGGCATAGACGCCGTTGGGCGGGAGAACTTCGTTGTGGAGATTCAGGTTGGCAGTCGGGAAACCGAGGTCGCGTCCACGTTGATCACCGGGTTCGACGGTGCCGAGCAACGAGAACGGGCGGCCGAGCATGGCGGCGGCGCGGTCGAGGTGTCCGTGCAGGACGTGAGCGCGAACGGCGGAGGAGCTGATCATCTCGCCGTCGGCAGTGTGGACAGCGGGAATCTCGTTGACGGTGTAGCCGAGTCGCGACGCGAGTTTCGCCATGAGCGCGGCGTTGCCGACGCGGTTGTGGCCGAAATGGAAACGGGCGCCGACACAAATCCGCCGGACACGATGCTCGGGGGCGGCGAGTTGTTCGAGGAAGGTCTCAGCGGGAAGGTCGGCGAACTCGCGGGTGAACGGAAGGACCAGTGCGACATCCACACCCAGTTTCTGGATCAGCGTGAGTTTGTACGGGGTGGAGGTGAGCAACGGGGGCGCTTTGTCGGGATGGAGGATGCGCATGGGATGCGGATCGAACGTGAGAACAACGTCGGCGGCGGCGATGACACGCTGGTGACCGAGGTGGACGCCGTCGAACACGCCGATGGCGACGTTGACCGGGCGATTCAACGAGGCGAGTTCGGAAAGTTTTTGCAGAACTTGCATCACGCGGGCTTGATGAGTTTCAGGATCGGAATGACGCGGGGCTGGAGTTGCTGGCGGTTGAGCTGGAGAAGTTCGTCGAGCGGTTTGGCGTCTTTGACATCGAGCTGGCCAGAACGTGTGCGACGCAACGCGGCGAGGTGGCCACCGCAGCCGAGCGCTTCGCCGATGTCGTGGCAGATGGTGCGGACATAGGTGCCCTTGGTGCAAGTGACACGAAAGTCAGCGTCGGGCGACGTGAACTTCAGGAGACGAAAGTCGTAAATGTGAACATTGCGCGGCTCGCGTTCGACAGTCTTGCCTTTGCGGGCGAGTTTGTAGAGCGGGACACCGGCGATTTTTTTGGCGCTGACCATCGGCGGGATTTGTTGGATGTCGCCGGTGAATTTTTTGAAGACGGCTTCGATGTCGGCAGCGGTGAGCGGTGGAACCGGTTTCTCGGCGATGGTTTCGCCATCGGCGTCCTGCGAGTCGGTGGCGATGCCGAGCTTCAGTGTGCCTTCATAGGTTTTGTCGTCGGCCATCAACTGGTCCTGCAGTTTCGTGGCGCGTTCGAGAACGATGACGAGCAGCCCGGTGGCGGCGGGGTCGAGCGTGCCGCAGTGGCCGACTTTGTTGAAACCAAAATGCCGACGGATCCGATCCACGACATCGTGGGAAGTGAGGCGCGGCGGTTTGTCCACGAGGAGGACGCCATCGAAGGGAGTCAACTGAGGCATCATAATCCGGCGTCTTGGATGGCCTTGGAAATGGCGGCGATGACTTTCGCCTCGACTTCGTGCGGCGCGCCGCTGAGCCGCGCGCCAGCGGCTTCGCGGTGGCCGCCGCCGCCGAAGTGCCGGGCGATGCTGTTGACGTCCACCTTTGGATGTTTGGAGCGAAGGCTCATGCGGAACTTGCCGGGTTCGGGGAGTTCCTCGAAGAGGACGGCGACGAGGACGCCTTGGATCGAGCGCGCGTGGTCAATGAGTCCCTCGGTGTCCTCGCGCGTGGCGCCGGATTGCTGGAACATGTCGTTGGTGAGCCAGTAGTAGGCGATGCGGTTGCGGTCGGCCATGGTGAGGTCGGCGAGCGCCATCTGGAGGAGCTGAACGCGGGCGTAGGGGTAACTCTCGTAAACGTGGCGGCTGAGTTCGCCGACGTTGACGCCGGTTTCGACGAGGTCGGCGGCGGCGCGCAACGACGCGGCGCTGGTGTTGGTGTAGGTGAAATTGCCGGTGTCGGTGGCGATGGCGGCGTAGAGGCAGGTGGCAATGTCGAGGCTGAGGTCGAATCCGCCGCGCTTGATGAGGTCGAAGACGATCTGGCCGGTGGCAGGCGCTCCGGGGACGACCCAGTTGATCTCGGCGAACTTCTCGTTGCTGACGTGGTGGTCAATGTTGATGAACGCCTTGCGCTGGCCGATGCGCTGGGCGGCGGCGCCGACGCGCTGCCACGTCGAAGTGTCGAGGGCGATGACGACATCGAAATCCTTCGGCGCATCGGGCGGCCGGGTGACGATGTCGCTGTGCGGGAGAAACCGGAACTTTGCCGGAACAGTGTCATCGTTCCAAGCCTCGACCTGTTTGTCGAGCTGTTTCAGGAGGATGGCAACGGCAAGCTGCGAACCGACGGCATCGCCATCAGGCCGGTAGTGCGTGAGCACAAGGAAACTCTGGTGCTGGCGCAACAAGTCGGCAATTTGCTGGCAGGGATCAGTCATTGGACGGCTCGATGTGCAGTTCGTCAATGAGATGCTCGATGTGCTGGGCGCGGGTTTCCGTGTCGTCGAGGACAAACTTCAGTCGCGGCGTGTATTTCAGGATGATGCGCTTGGAGAGTTCGTGCTGAATGCGGCTGTGGGCTTCTTCGAGCGCGGCGAGCGCGTGTTGTTGCTGTTCGGCGGAGCCGATGACGCTGACGTAGACGCGCCCTTCGCGCAGGTCTTGGGTGACAGCGGCGGAGGTGACGGTGACAAAACCGCAATTCGCGAGGTTAAGTTGCTGGAGAATCTCGCCAATCTGTTGTTTGACAAGTTCTGAAACTCGTTCGACGCGACGGTTGCTCATGTTGGGTCGTCCTTACGGCGCTTACAGCGTGGCGGCCACTTTCTCGACCGTGTAACACTCGATGATGTCGCCGGCCTGGAACTCCTGGAAATTGTCGAGGCGCAAGCCGCACTCGGAGCCGGCCTTGACCTCTTTGACGTCGTCCTGGAAATGTTTGAGGCTGACGATCTTCCCCTCGTATTGGACGGCCTTGCGGCGCAACACGCGGACGCGGCCCGAACGCTGGATGCGACCGCTGCTGACGTAGCAGCCGGCGATCAGCGGTCCCTTGGTCAGTTGGAAGAGCTGCCGGACCTCGGCGCGGCCGACGGCGATCTCCTTGGATTCGGGTTCGAGCAGACCTTCCATCGCGTCCTCGACTTCATCGAGCAACTCGTAAATGATGGTGTAGAGCTTGATCTGGACGTCCTCGCGCTTGGCCACGTCGGTGACGCCGCTCTCGGTTTTCACGCGGAAACCGATGATGATCGCGTCGGAGGCGCTGGCCAGCAGCACGTCGTTCTCGGTGATGGTGCCGACGATAGAGTGGATGATTTCCAACTCGACCTTTTCGCTCTTGAGTTTGCCGAGTGAATCGCAGATCGCTTCCAGCGAGCCTTGCACGTCCGCCTTCAACACCACCCGCAGTTTCTTCTTCTCGCCTTCCTCCAACTGGCTCAGCAAATCCTCCAGCTTCGTTCCGCGCCGGCTGCCTTCGGTCTCGGCGGTGGCGGCGGCGGCACGTTCCGCTTGCGCGCGTTGCTCGGCAAGCTCGCGGGCTTCCTCGGCGTTCTTCAACACCTCGAACTCCGCGCCGGCATCCGGCAGGCCGGTGAACCCGACGACCTTCACCGGCGTCGAGGGCGCGGCTTCCTTCACGCGTTTGCCCTTGTCGTCAATGAGCGCGCGCACCTTCGCCATGTGCGGCCCGCAGATGAGGGCGTCGCCGGTTTTCAGCGTGCCTTTGCGCACGAGCACCGTGGCGGTCGGCCCCATGCCGGGCTCCATCTGCGCCTCGATGACGTTGCCCTTCGCGTGGCCTTTCGGGTTCGCCTTCAACTCCATCATCTCGGCCTGAAGCAAAATCATTTCCAACAACGAGTCGAGGTTCTTCTTCGTTGTCGCCGACACGTCCACCGTGATCGTGTCGCCGCCCCACGACTCGGGGTTCAGCCCTTGTTCCTGCAATTGTTTCTTCACGCGGTCGGGATTGGCCGCCGGCAAGTCGCACTTGTTGACGGCGATGATGATCGGCACCTTGGCGGCGCGGGCGTGATTGATGGCTTCGAGCGTCTGCGGCATCACGCCGTCGTCGGCGGCGACCACGAGGATGGCGATGTCCGTCACGTTCGCGCCGCGGGCGCGCATCTTCGTGAACGCCTGGTGGCCCGGCGTGTCGAGAAACGTAATCTTCTTGCCGTCGGGCAACGTCACCACGCTGGCGCCGATGTGCTGCGTGATGCCGCCGCTTTCGTGGGCGGCAACATCGGTCTTGCGGATCGCGTCGAGCAACGACGTCTTGCCGTGGTCAACATGGCCCATCACGGTCACGACCGGCTGGCGGAACTTCAAGTCCTCGGCCTTCTCGCCGGCCTCGACTTTGACTTCGCGTTTCTGCGGCGGATGCGCCAGCCCGGCGCCGCGGTCGCGCTTTTCCAGCTCGAACAAAAATCCGTGGCGCTCGCAAACTTTTTTGGCCACGTCTTCGCCGACGGTCTCGTTGAGGTTGGCGAAGACGTTGAGTTGCATCAGCTCGGCCAGCAACAGGTGCGCTTTCACGCCGATGCGTTGCGCCAGGTCGCGAACGACGACCGGCGGTTTCATCTGAACGACCTTCTGGCC